>NZ_CAKAKP010000008.1:0-60876 GCF_916700555.1 Streptococcus sp. Marseille-Q5112 | reverse complement strand
GAGCTACCGAGCTGCTCCATCCCGCGTTAATACAAAAGGAGGATGTGGGATTCGAACCCACGCACGCTTTTACACGCCTGACGGTTTTCAAGACCGTTCCCTTCAGCCGGACTTGGGTAATCCTCCATATTATTTAAATGGACCTTGTAGGACTTGAACCTACGACCACTCGGTTATGAGCCGAGAGCTCTAACCAGCTGAGCTAAAGGTCCAACAAGATCATTATAGCGGCGAAGGGGATCGAACCCCCGACCTCCCGGGTATGAACCGGACGCTCTAGCCAGCTGAGCTACACCGCCATATATCGGGAAGACAGGATTCGAACCTGCGACACCTTGGTCCCAAACCAAGTACTCTACCAAGCTGAGCTACTTCCCGAGTTAAATAGAAAAATGCACCCTAGAGGAGTCGAACCTCTAACCGCCTGATTCGTAGTCAGGTACTCTATCCAGTTGAGCTAAGGGTGCTCATTAGTTTATGCCGAGGACCGGAATCGAACCGGTACGATCGTTACCAATCGCAGGATTTTAAGTCCTGTGCGTCTGCCAGTTCCGCCACCCCGGCCTCTCTAAGCGAACGACGGGATTCGAACCCGCGACCCCCACCTTGGCAAGGTGGTGTTCTACCACTGAACTACGTTCGCACTGTTTTCTTCTATCTAAAAATGCCGGCTACATGACTTGAACACGCGACCCTCTGATTACAAATCAGATGCTCTACCAACTGAGCTAAGCCGGCTCATTTATTATATCTTAATGCGGGTTAAGGGACTTGAACCCCCACGCCGTTAAGCGCCAGATCCTAAATCTGGTGCGTCTGCCAATTCCGCCAAACCCGCATATATGACCCGTACTGGGCTCGAACCAGTGACCCATTGATTAAAAGTCAATTGCTCTACCAACTGAGCTAACGAGTCTAAAATAACTTACGTTATTCTAACGGTCCCGACGGGAATCGAACCCGCGATCTTCGCCGTGACAGGGCGACGTGATAACCGCTACACTACGGGACCTATGGGAGTTAACGGGATCGAACCGCTGACCCTCTGCTTGTAAGGCAGATGCTCTCCCAGCTGAGCTAAACTCCCTAGAGCTAAGCGACTTCCATATCTCACAGGGGGCAACCCCCAACTACTTCCGGCGTTCTAGGGCTTAACTTCTGTGTTCGGCATGGGTACAGGTGTATCTCCTAGGCTATCGTCACTTAACTCTGAGTAATACCTACTCAAAATTGAATATCTATTCAAACCAAGAAAACCGTTCGCTTTCATATTCTCAGTTACTTTGGATAAGTCCTCGAGCTATTAGTATTAGTCCGCTACATGTGTCGCCACACTTCCACTTCTAACCTATCTACCTGATCATCTCTCAGGGCTCTTACTGATATAAAATCATGGGAAATCTCATCTTGAGGTGGGTTTCACACTTAGATGCTTTCAGCGTTTATCCCTTCCCTACATAGCTACCCAGCGATGCCTTTGGCAAGACAACTGGTACACCAGCGGTAAGTCCACTCTGGTCCTCTCGTACTAGGAGCAGATCCTCTCAAATTTCCTACGCCCGCGACGGATAGGGACCGAACTGTCTCACGACGTTCTGAACCCAGCTCGCGTGCCGCTTTAATGGGCGAACAGCCCAACCCTTGGGACCGACTACAGCCCCAGGATGCGACGAGCCGACATCGAGGTGCCAAACCTCCCCGTCGATGTGAACTCTTGGGGGAGATAAGCCTGTTATCCCCAGGGTAGCTTTTATCCGTTGAGCGATGGCCCTTCCATACGGAACCACCGGATCACTAAGCCCGACTTTCGTCCCTGCTCGAGTTGTAGCTCTCGCAGTCAAGCTCCCTTATACCTTTACACTCTGCGAATGATTTCCAACCATTCTGAGGGAACCTTTGGGCGCCTCCGTTACCTTTTAGGAGGCGACCGCCCCAGTCAAACTGCCCGTCAGACACTGTCTCCGATAGGGATCACCTATCCGGGTTAGAGTGGCCATAACACAAGGGTAGTATCCCAACAACGTCTCCTTCGAAACTGGCGTCCCGATCTCATAGACTCCTACCTATCCTGTACATGTGGTACAGACACTCAATATCAAACTGCAGTAAAGCTCCATGGGGTCTTTCCGTCCTGTCGCGGGTAACCTGCATCTTCACAGGTACTAAAATTTCACCGAGTCTCTCGTTGAGACAGTGCCCAAATCATTACGCCTTTCGTGCGGGTCGGAACTTACCCGACAAGGAATTTCGCTACCTTAGGACCGTTATAGTTACGGCCGCCGTTTACTGGGGCTTCAATTCATACCTTCGCTTACGCTAAGCACTCCTCTTAACCTTCCAGCACCGGGCAGGCGTCACCCCCTATACATCATCTTACGATTTAGCAGAGAGCTGTGTTTTTGATAAACAGTTGCTTGGGCCTATTCACTGCGGCTGACGTAAAGTCAGCACCCCTTCTCCCGAAGTTACGGGGTCATTTTGCCGAGTTCCTTAACGAGAGTTCTCTCGCTCACCTGAGGCTACTCGCCTCGACTACCTGTGTCGGTTTGCGGTACGGGTAGAGTATGTTTAAACGCTAGAAGCTTTTCTTGGCAGTGTGACGTCACTAACTTCGCTACTAAACTTCGCTCCCCATCACAGCTCAATGTTAAAGATATAAGCATTTGACTCATATCACACCTCACTGCTTAGACAGACTCTTCCAATCGTCTGCTTTAGTTAGCCTACTGCGTCCCTCCATCACTACATACTCTAGTACAGGAATATCAACCTGTTGTCCATCGGATACACCTTTCGGTCTCTCCTTAGGTCCCGACTAACCCAGGGCGGACGAGCCTTCCCCTGGAAACCTTAGTCTTACGGTGGACAGGATTCTCACCTGTCTTTCGCTACTCATACCGGCATTCTCACTTCTATGCGTTCCAGCGCTCCTCACGGTACACCTTCATCACACATAGAACGCTCTCCTACCATACCTATAAAGGTATCCACAGCTTCGGTAAATTGTTTTAGCCCCGGTACATTTTCGGCGCAGGGTCACTCGACTAGTGAGCTATTACGCACTCTTTGAATGAATAGCTGCTTCTAAGCTAACATCCTAGTTGTCTGTGCAACCCCACATCCTTTTCCACTTAACAATTATTTTGGGACCTTAGCTGGTGGTCTGGGCTGTTTCCCTTTCGACTACGGATCTTAGCACTCGCAGTCTGACTGCCGACCATAATTCATTGGCATTCGGAGTTTATCTGAGATTGGTAATCCGGGATGGACCCCTCACCCAAACAGTGCTCTACCTCCAAGAATCTCTAATGTCGACGCTAGCCCTAAAGCTATTTCGGAGAGAACCAGCTATCTCCAAGTTCGTTTGGAATTTCTCCGCTACCCACAAGTCATCCAAGCACTTTTCAACGTGCCCTGGTTCGGTCCTCCAGTGCGTCTTACCGCACCTTCAACCTGCTCATGGGTAGGTCACATGGTTTCGGGTCTACGTCATGATACTAAGGCGCCCTATTCAGACTCGGTTTCCCTACGGCTCCGTCTCTTCAACTTAACCTCGCATCATAACGTAACTCGCCGGTTCATTCTACAAAAGGCACGCTCTCACCCATTAACGGGCTCGAACTTGTTGTAGGCACACGGTTTCAGGTTCTATTTCACTCCCCTCCCGGGGTGCTTTTCACCTTTCCCTCACGGTACTGGTTCACTATCGGTCACTAGGGAGTATTTAGGGTTGGGAGATGGTCCTCCCAGATTCCGACGGGATTTCACGTGTCCCGCCGTACTCAGGATACTGCTAGGTACAAAGACTATTTTAAATACGAGGCTATTACTCTCTTTGGCTGATCTTCCCAAATCATTCTTCTATAATCTTTGAGTCCACATTGCAGTCCTACAACCCCGAAGAGTAAACTCTTCGGTTTGCCCTTCTGCCGTTTCGCTCGCCGCTACTAAGGCAATCGCTTTTGCTTTCTCTTCCTGCAGCTACTTAGATGTTTCAGTTCACTGCGTCTTCCTCCTCACATCCTTAACAGATGCGGGTAACAGGTAGTACCTGTTGGGTTCCCCCATTCGGAAATCCCTGGATCATCGCTTACTTACAGCTACCCAAGGCATATCGTCGTTTGTCACGTCCTTCTTCGGCTCCTAGTGCCAAGGCATCCACCGTGCGCCCTTATTAACTTAACCTTATTTTTCTGACCTTTCAGTCATAAACTCTTATTAATACTACAGCGTTTTCGGTTTATTTTCTTGTTACTATTTGATATAGATATTCAATTTTCAATGTGCATTACTTGGTGATCTCTCACCAATGGAGCCTAGCGGGATCGAACCGCTGACCTCCTGCGTGCAAAGCAGGCGCTCTCCCAGCTGAGCTAAGGCCCCACAAGACCTCTCAAGACTAAACAAGACCAATGCGCAGTTCCTTATCCTTAGAAAGGAGGTGATCCAGCCGCACCTTCCGATACGGCTACCTTGTTACGACTTCACCCCAATCATCTATCCCACCTTAGGCGGCTGGCTCCTTACGGTTACCTCACCGACTTCGGGTGTTACAAACTCTCGTGGTGTGACGGGCGGTGTGTACAAGGCCCGGGAACGTATTCACCGCGGCGTGCTGATCCGCGATTACTAGCGATTCCGACTTCATGTAGGCGAGTTGCAGCCTACAATCCGAACTGAGACTGGCTTTAAGAGATTAGCTTGCCGTCACCGGCTTGCGACTCGTTGTACCAGCCATTGTAGCACGTGTGTAGCCCAGGTCATAAGGGGCATGATGATTTGACGTCATCCCCACCTTCCTCCGGTTTATTACCGGCAGTCTCGCTAGAGTGCCCAACTGAATGATGGCAACTAACAATAGGGGTTGCGCTCGTTGCGGGACTTAACCCAACATCTCACGACACGAGCTGACGACAACCATGCACCACCTGTCACCTCTGTCCCGAAGGAAAGCTCTATCTCTAGAGCGGTCAGAGGGATGTCAAGACCTGGTAAGGTTCTTCGCGTTGCTTCGAATTAAACCACATGCTCCACCGCTTGTGCGGGCCCCCGTCAATTCCTTTGAGTTTCAACCTTGCGGTCGTACTCCCCAGGCGGAGTGCTTAATGCGTTAGCTACGGCACTAAACCCCGGAAAGGGTCTAACACCTAGCACTCATCGTTTACGGCGTGGACTACCAGGGTATCTAATCCTGTTTGCTCCCCACGCTTTCGAGCCTCAGCGTCAGTTACAAGCCAGAGAGCCGCTTTCGCCACCGGTGTTCCTCCATATATCTACGCATTTCACCGCTACACATGGAATTCCACTCTCCCCTCTTGCACTCAAGTTAAACAGTTTCCAAAGCGTACTATGGTTAAGCCACAGCCTTTAACTTCAGACTTATCTAACCGCCTGCGCTCGCTTTACGCCCAATAAATCCGGACAACGCTCGGGCCCTACGTATTACCTCTGCTGCTGGCACGTAGTTAGCCGTCCCTTTCTGGTAAGATACCGTCACAGTGTGAACTTTCCACTCTCACACTCGTTCTTCTCTTACAACAGAGCTTTACGATCCGAAAACCTTCTTCACTCACGCGGCGTTGCTCGGTCAGACTTCCGTCCATTGCCGAAGATTCCCTACTGCTGCCTCCCGTAGGAGTCTGGGCCGTGTCTCAGTCCCAGTGTGGCCGATCACCCTCTCAGGTCGGCTATGTATCGTCGCCTTGGTGAGCCGTTACCCCACCAACTAGCTAATACAACGCAGGTCCATCTGGTAGTGATGCAATTGCACCTTTTAAGTAAATGTCATGCAACATCTACTCTTATGCGGTATTAGCTATCGTTTCCAATAGTTATCCCCCGCTACCAGGCAGGTTACCTACGCGTTACTCACCCGTTCGCAACTCATCCAGAGAAGCAAGCTCCTCCTTCAGCGTTCTACTTGCATGTATTAGGCACGCCGCCAGCGTTCGTCCTGAGCCAGGATCAAACTCTCATTAAAAGTTTGAGTTCTCACTCATTTCTGTCACTGACAGATTTATTGTTTTTTCATTGTTCAGTACTACAACCTTAGTTGTAGTGCCCTGCACATTGGTTCGTCTTGTTCAGTTTTCAAAGGTCTTTGTCACTCGCTTCTCTCAAGTGACAACTATATTAGTATATCACAGCCGCTTTCGCTTGTCAACACTTTTTTGAAACTTTTTTAACTTTTTTCATCAAGTGCTTCAACCACAATACACCATAGTCCGTACGGGATTCGAACCCGTGTTACCGCCGTGAAAAGGCGGTGTCTTAACCCCTTGACCAACGGACCTGAGTTGTTATTTTCAACTCTTACTATTATACAGACTTTTTCACCTTTGTCAACACCTTTTTTATCTTTTTTCATTTTTTGCATGGCTTCCTAGTATGTACGGATGTCAAACTCTTTAAATACAATACGTAAGTCTCTTAATACTCTTTGACGACCTCGGAAGCGTTCATTTCTTAAGACGCGTTCTAACTCTTCTTGTTTATCTTTACTTTGTTTGTTTCTATAATTTCTTAGTGTCTCATGAAAGAGATAATAATCATCTAGCCAGAGACCTCCCTCGCTTATACGATGACTAAGCTCACCTACTTCTTCATAGGGTTCTTTATCATATCTTCGTTTTTGACTTTCTTGCTTACGGATATAGTCTAGAATTCGATTCCGGAATTTAGTCTTAAAATATTTCCTTAAACGAGGAATATCTTCTGCCAGCTCTTCTTCTCTACTGATCAATTCATGTAAGCAAATCATACCCTCTTGGTCCCAATCCGATAGATCCCATAAATGAAGGTAATATTCATTTCTACACTTGTACACAATTCCCTGGACTTCTTTATACAATTCTTCAATCATATTGTTCCCCTTTCTAGATACAGTCTAACAGATTCAGAAACACTTTTGGCACATTTCCCCCATTCTGTTCTCTACACTGCCTCAACTGCACAAAAAAGAGAGGGCAAGCCTCTCTTTGGGTTATAATTCTGCAATTTGGTTTAGGTTTACTTCTGCTATTGTGTCATTACCAAACATAGAGATAATCATCTTCACTTTATTGTTATCAATCTCTGTAATCTTACCAGTATAATCTGCAAAAGCACCATCAATGATACGTACAGTTTGACCAACTTCAACATCGATATCAAACTCTTGTACAGTTTGTCCCATAGAAACCAAGATATCACGGATTTCTTGTTCCAATAATGGAGTTGGTTTTGATCTATTTCCGTGAGATCCGACGAATCCTGTAACGTTTGGTGTATTTCGAACAACAAACCAAGCTTCATCTGTCATCACCATTTCCACAAGAACATAACCTGGAAAGCGATTTTCTTCTACTTCTTTTCTCTTTCCATTTTTTTCAACTTGCACTGTTTGTGTTGGAATTTCAACACGTAAAATATTATCCAACATATTGTAGGTTTGTGCACGTTGTAATAGATTTTCTTTTACCTTATTTTCATAACCAGAATAGGTTTGTAAGACAAACCATCCTTTATCAAAACTATCCATGATACTTCCTTTCATAATAGAAGATTTCTAGCGTGAATAACTCCACAGGTCTTCTAAAAAATATTAATAAATCGAATCAAACCTGAAACAATCAACTTGTCAAAAATATAAATAATCACAACAAAGAAAGCAGTGTATTCCATGATAGACCGAAAATCTCTCCAGCTTTCCTTGCGAGTTGGCCATGTTGTGTCTTTAAGAAGTCTAAAAATATCTCCAATAAAACGCATCGCTCTCTCCTATCTCGTTTCTCTGTGTGTAGTGTACTTACCACAATGTTTACAAAATTTATTTACTTCTAGTCGTGTTGGCTTGGGGTTTCCGCTGATCTTGATTGAATAGTTTCTCGAACCACAAACCGCACAAGCTAGGCTTGCTTTTTTTAGTGCCATAACGCCTCCATCTTATCTATTATAACAAGAAAGCTAGGCTTTGACAAGCATCTTAACGAAATAGATTGACTACCGAATCCCATATCGTTTGAGCCTTTTCCTTAATCTTCGCATCCGAGATAGCACGGCTAGCCTCATCTACCAGATTTTGTGCACGACTTCTAATATCAGAAAGGCTATTATCCGACTGATTTTCTTCATTACTCTGTACTTGATTTCTTGTATTGGCTGGTGCAATTCCATTTTGCTTATAAGCATTTTCAACTGTAAAGGTACTTCCTGGCGTATAAGGTAAAATGGTATTTGCAATGTTTCTAAAGACATGGGCTGCACCGTTTGAAGTAGAGCCAGCTAGATAGTGGCTTTCATCAGTGGTAGGGAAACCAAGCCAGTGACTAATCACTACATCCGGAGTATAACCAATTACCCACTGGTCACTTGTGTATTCAGGATTGAAAACAGCTTCAGTTGTTCCAGTTTTTCCTGCCACGACATAGTCTGCAGGCGATGAACTAACACCGGTACCGTTGGTGAATGTCCCCAACATCATACTAGTCATCTTGTCAGCTACAGACTTATCAATCACCCGTTTTTGTGAATTTTTATGGCTCGCAATAACCTGCCCACTAGCATTTTCAATTCTACTAATAAAATGAGCTTCCGGCATTAAACCTTCATTTGCAAAAGCAGCATACGCTTGAGCCATTTGAAGAGGGTTGGTTTCAACACCGCTTCCCAAGGCGACACCAAGAACACGATCGACTTTTTCCATATTGAGTCCGAATTTTTCGCCCGCCTCAAAAGCCTTATCAACTCCCAAATCATTAACAGTGGCAACAGCAGGCAGATTAAGCGATTCTGCCAAGGCTTGATACATAGGAACTTCTCGACTAGTTTTGATCCCTGCATAGTTATCAACCTTATAGCTGTCATACTGCATAGTATGGTTATCCAACTGCTTATTCAAAGCCCAGCCAGCTTCAACTGCAGGCGTATAAACAACTAAAGGCTTAATTGTAGAACCAGGGCTACGTTTTGATTGAGTTGCATAGTTGAAATTCCGGAATTCAGTTTTATCATTGCCAGCAACCTGACCGACAACTCCACGAACTCCACCTGTTTTCGGTTCGAGAGCCACACTTCCTGATTGAGCAAATGTTCCATCCTCTGCCCTCGGAAATAGAGCTGTATTTTCATAGACAACCTGCATATTTGCTTGATAGTTTTGGTCCAGCTCTGTATAAATGCGGTAGCCATTATTGACAATTTCTTCCTCTGTTAGATTATACTTGGAAACAGCTTCATTAACAACCGCATCAAAGTAAGAAGGATAGCGGTAATCTGAGATTTTTCCTTCATACTTATCGTGCAATTGCGAAGTCATATCAACTTCTGCAGCTTCGGTTTCTTGGTTTTTATCAATGTAACCCGCCGCAACCATATTCTGCAAAACAGTATCGCGACGATTGGTAGAATCTTCTACGGAATTCAAAGGATTATACAGTTCCGGCCCCTTTAGCATTCCTGCCAGAGTCGCAGCTTGATCCAGACTCACTTCTGATGCAGAAACTCCAAAGTATTTCTTACTCGCATCTTCTACGCCCCACACACCATTTCCAAAATAAGCGTTGTTAAGGTACATGGTTAGAATTTGATCCTTACTATATTTTTTTGTTAATTCTAAGGCAAGGAAAAATTCTTTCGCTTTTCTCTCAACAGTTTGATCCTGCGACAGATAGGCATTTTTAGCCAGCTGTTGGGTAATAGTAGAACCACCACCTGAACGGCCAGCAGTTACAATAGCCAAGAAGAAACGACCATAGTTAATCCCGTCATTTTTATAGAAAGAACGGTCTTCTGTCGCAATAACGGCATTCTGCAAATTTTTACTGATATCAGTCAATTCAACATAAGTTCCTTTTTGACCAGACAAGGCACCAGCCTCCTTTTCTTCACGGTCAAAAATGAGAGTTCGAGTTTTCAAGGCATTTTGCAAATCATTGACATTGGTTGACTTGGCTACAGCAAACAAATAGGTTCCAACTAGCAAGCCTGCACTCAAACCTAGTATAAGGACAATCTTTGTTAGATGATAGCGACGCCAGAATTTTCGAATTGGACCTACTTGGGCCAATTTTTTTCGATCACTACGAGAGCGACGTAAGCTAGTAGAATCAGAATCCTCTAGTTCACTTGTTTCTTTTTTAAAAAGAGAAAGAAATTTCTCGAATAATTTATCTAATTTCATGCGTTTATTTTATCATCTTCATCATAGGAAGACAAGAATTTAGCTATTTCCTATCCAAATAGGGCTTTTTTTGTTACAATATCTGTATGAAATTCACATTTACATTACCAGACTCTCTACCTCAAATGACGGTTAAGCAATTACTAGAGGAGCAACTCCTCATCCCTAGAAAAATCCGTCATTTTTTGAGAATCAAGAAACACATTTTGATTAATCAGCGAGAAGTTCATTGGAACGAAATGGTAAGTCCTGGAGATGTTTGCCAGTTGACTTTTGACGAGGAAGATTATCCCGAAAAAGAAATCCCTTGGGGCAACCCAAACCTCGTTCAAGAAGTTTATCAAGACCAACACTTGATTATTGTAAACAAACCCGAGGGGATGAAAACGCATGGTAATCAGCCAAACGAAATCGCCCTTCTTAACCATGTCAGTTCCTATGTTGGTCAAACCTGCTATGTCATTCATCGTCTGGACATGGAAACAAGTGGCTTAGTTCTCTTTGCCAAAAATCCTTTTATCCTACCTATTCTCAATCGCTTACTTGAGAAAAAAGAGATTTCTAGGGAATATTGGGCACTTGTTGATGGAAATATCAACAGCAAAGAACTTGTTTTCAGAGACAAAATTGGGCGTGATCGCCATGACCGTAGAAAACGAATAGTTGATACAAAAAATGGGCAATATGCTGAAACACATGTAAGCAGATTAAAGCAATTCCCAAACAAGACTTCCTTGGTTCGTTGCAAACTAAAGACAGGGCGAACACATCAGATTCGCGTGCATCTCTCTCATCACAACCTCCCTATCCTGGGTGATCCTCTCTATAATAGCAAATCAAAAACAAATCGGCTTATGCTTCACGCCTTTCGACTGTCCTTTACCCATCCGTTTACATTAGAAAAGTTAAGTTTCACTACCCTTTCCGATACATTTGAAAAAGAATTAAAAAAGAATGGATGATTGTTGTGTCATCCATTCTTCAATATAAGAAAAGCAAGGCCAAGAGGCCTTGCTTTTTATCGACTCATGAATTATTTAGCGATTTTTGCGAAGTATTCAAGAGTACGAACAAGTTGTGCAGTGTATGACATTTCGTTGTCGTACCATGATACAACTTTAACCAATTGTTTACCGTCAACGTCAAGAACTTTAGTTTGAGTTGCGTCAAACAATGAACCGTAAGACATACCTACGATATCTGAAGATACGATTGGATCTTCTGTGTAACCGTATGATTCGTTTGAAGCTGCTTTCATAGCTGCGTTCACTTCATCAACAGTAACGTTCTTTTCAAGAACTGCTACCAATTCAGTAACTGATCCAGTTGGAGTTGGAACGCGTTGTGCAGATCCGTCAAGTTTACCGTTCAATTCTGGGATTACAAGACCGATAGCTTTAGCAGCACCAGTTGAGTTAGGAACGATGTTTGCAGCACCAGCGCGAGCACGGCGAAGGTCACCACCACGGTGTGGTCCGTCAAGGATCATTTGGTCACCAGTGTAAGCGTGGATAGTAGTCATCAATCCTTCAACAACACCAAAGTTATCTTGAAGAGCTTTAGCCATTGGAGCCAAGCAGTTTGTAGTACATGAAGCACCTGAGATAACTGTTTCAGTACCGTCAAGAACGTCGTGGTTAGTGTTGAATACAACTGTTTTAACGTCGTTTCCACCAGGAGCAGTGATAACAACTTTTTTAGCTCCACCTTTAAGGTGTTTTTCAGCTGCTTCTTTCTTAGCAAAGAAACCAGTAGCTTCAAGAACGATTTCTACACCGTCAGTAGCCCAGTCGATTTGTTCTGGATCACGTTCAGCAGAAACTTTAACGAATTTACCGTTAACTTCGAATCCACCTTCTTTAACTTCAACAGTACCGTCGAAACGACCTTGAGTTGTGTCGTATTTCAACAAGTGTGCAAGCATAACTGGATCTGTAAGGTCGTTGATGCGTGTAACTTCAACACCTTCTACGTTTTGGATACGACGGAAAGCAAGACGACCGATACGTCCGAAACCGTTAATACCAACTTTAACTACCATTAGTGATTTCCTCCTTATGAAAATCATGAAATTTTTATTGTGAAAAGAGTAACTTGAATCACTACAAATCACCTTTCAACAAACCTATTATATAACTATTTAAGTTTAATTGCAAGTACGGGCGTTGTTTTTTGTCTATACCCCACTTATTTTTCTTTCTCCTTTGAAAGCCTATACTGCTGTCTTTCTTTGTCTACCTAGTCATTTCTCACTTTCCTTTTCAGATGAAAAGTGAAAACAGAAAAGCTAAAAATTATTTTCAATACTCCAATTCTACAAGAAAAGAGACAGGAAATTCCTGCCTCTAGGCTGATAACAATTATTTACGGCGCCCTGGTCTTTCTTTGTAGCCATAGTAAGAATCTTCGATGATTTCTTGCATATGGTCAACCATTGGAAGGCGTGGGTTAGCTGGTGAACATTGGTCTTCGTAAGCAAGGAAGGCCAATTCACGAGAATGTTCTTTCCATTCTTTTTCATCAATTCCTTGTGCTTTGAAGTTCATTTGGATACCTACGCGCTCACCAAGTTCGTAGACAGCTTTTGCGTAAGATTCCACACCTTCTTCTGGAGTAGAAGCTGGAAGGCCAAGCATACGTGCGATATCTTGGTATTTTTCATCTGCACGGTAGTAGTTGTACTTAGGCCATGTTGCTGTCTTAGCTGGACGTGTACCGTTGTAGCGGATGACGTATGGAAGCAAGATAGCATTTGTACGACCGTGGATTGTGTGGAATTGCGCACCAATCTTATGAGCCATTGAGTGAGAAATACCTAGGAAGGCATTGGCAAAGGCCATACCAGCGATTGTTGAAGCGTTATGCATTTTCTCGCGTGAATGGAAGTCTGCGTTCTTAACTGAGCTTTCAAGGTTTTCGAATACAAGTTTGATCGCTTGAAGTGCAAGACCATCAGTGTAGTCGCTAGCCATTTGTGATACGTAAGCTTCAGTCGCGTGGGTCAATACGTCCATACCAGTGTCCGCAGCAACAAATCCAGGAACTGTCAATACCAAAGCAGGATCTACGATTGCCACAGTTGGTGTCAATGAGTAGTCAGCGATTGGGTATTTACGGTTGTTTGCTTTATCAGAGATAACGGCAAATGGAGTTACTTCAGATCCTGTACCAGATGTAGTTGGGATAGCGATGAATTTAGTCTTCTTACCAAGCAATGGGAATTTGAAGGCACGTTTACGGATATCCATGAATTTTTGAACAAGGTCACGGAAGTCCACTTCTGGTTGTTCGTAGAAGAGCCACATTACTTTAGCAGCATCCATTGGAGATCCACCACCGAGAGCAATGATTGTATCTGGTTTGAAGGCACGCATAATCTCAGTACCACGGTTTACAGTTGTAATATCTGGATCTGGTTCTACATCAGCAAAGATTTGGTAAACAACCTTATTGCGACGAAGATCAAGTTGTTCGATGATACGATCAAGGAAACCAAGCTCTACCATGGCGTGGTCAGTAACGATCATGACACGTTCAACGTCACGACATTTTTGAAGGTATTGAATTGAATCACGTTCAAAGTATGTTTTTGAAGGAAGTTTCATCCATTGCATGTTATTTCTCCGTCTTCCGACTTTTTTGATATTCAAGAGGTTAATGGCACTAACGTTATCCCCAACTGAGTTGCGTCCGTAAGAACCACATCCGAGTGTCAATGATGGCAAGAAGGCATTGTAAACGTCCCCGATACCACCGAAAGTAGAAGGTGAGTTACAGATAACACGAATAGCTTTAACAGCTTTACCAAATTCTTTAGTCAATTCTTCGTCAGCTGTGTGGATAGCTGCTGAGTGTCCAAGACCGTTAAATTCAACCATTTGACGAGCCTTAGTAATACCATCTTCACGGCTTTCAGATTTCAAAACTGCAATAACTGGTGATAATTTTTCACGAGTCAATGGCTCATTTTCACCAACTTCTTTACATTCTGCAGCAAGAATGTTTGTTCCTTCTGGAACTGTAAATCCTGCTTGCTCTGCAATCCAAGTTGCTGGTTTACCAACGATGTCAGCGTTCAATTTTGCACCAGCACAGTTTTTACTGTTTGCTTTGACGCCGAAGCAGAATTCTTCGAGAAGTGCTTTTTCTTTTTTGTTTACAAAGTAAGTGTGATAAGATTTGAACTCTGCTACAAATTCATCGTAAATTTCTTTATCAATGATAACTGCTTGTTCAGATGCACAGACCATACCGTTGTCAAATGATTTAGACATGACAATATCGTGTGCAGCTTGACGGATGTTTGCTGATTTTTCAACATAAGCTGGAACGTTTCCGGCACCTACCCCAAGAGCTGGTTTACCACATGAGTATGCAGCTTTAACCATGGCATTACCACCTGTTGCAAGGATTGTTGCAACACCTTCGTGGTTCATAAGCGCACTAGTTGCTTCCATAGATGGTTCAGTAATCCACTGTACACAGTTTTCAGGAGCACCTGCTTTAATCGCAGCATCACGAACAATTTGAGCTGCGTGAGCTGATGATTCTTGAGCTGATGGGTGGAAGGCAAAGACAATTGGATTACGTGTCTTCAATGAAATCAATGCCTTAAAGATTGCTGTTGATGTTGGGTTTGTTGTTGGAGTGATACCACAAACAACGCCAACTGGTTCAGCGATAAGAGTCAATCCTGTTACATCGTCTTCTTCGATAACGCCAACTGTTTTAGTGTGACGCATGTTGTTTACTACGTGTTCACAAGCAAACAAGTTCTTAGTTGCTTTGTCTTCAAATACACCACGTCCTGTTTCTTCATAGGCATGTAGAGCCAATTCTCCGTGGGCATCCAAAGCTGCCACTGACGCTTTAGCTACGATGTAGTCGACCTGTTCTTGGTCGAGTTTACGCATTTCCTCAAGAGCAACTAAAGCTTTTTGCACCAAGCCATCGACATGCTTTTCAGCAGCGAGTTTCTTTTCTTCTGGTGTCACAGTTTTTTTATCAGCCATATTTTCCTCCATAGCTTTCAAGGATCGATATCCTTGTTAATTTTTTCACAAGTTTATTATAACGCATTATTTCAACTTTGTAAACAGTTTCATAAACATTTCACAAAGAATTTTTTATTGTTTGTGAAATTTTTCTCATTTTCTTCACTTGTCAAGTTATTTCTTTAGAGTTTGTGAAATTAATTTCAAATATTTTTTATTTCACAAACTTGCTTGGAAGAGGGGCTTGGAAAGAGATAGATTTTCCGGTAAGCGCTTACTTTCAGATACTAACAATACCTCCTTTGATAAGGAGGCTTTATTTTTGTTGAAAAACGCCTTGTTTAAAAGTCCCTTCATAAACAACTTCTTGTTCTGTTGTTAGTTTTCCTTTTCCTTCAGCCTGACCATTTACAAAATCACCTTCGTAGGTCCAGCCTTCTTTAGATTGAAAGGTACCTTTTCCGTTGAAGGCTCCATTGTTGAAACCACCAGTATACTGGTCTCCATTTTGGAAGGTAATGGTACCTTGCCCATTCATTTTACCACGGACAAGACTGCCATCGTAAACAATGGTTCCATTATCAAGCTTTAGAACACCTTTTCCTGGAATATTTAGAAAAAAGACGAGTACAGCACAAAAAACAATGGTAACTACTGCCAAAATCTCTAAACGTGGACGAGTCAGATAGACACGATACTTGTCGTAAAAATTCTTAAGATTTTCCATCTTCACTCCCCTTTTCTAAACGTTCTAACCAAGCTTGACAACCCTCTTGAACACGCTGATAGGTTTCCTCAAAATCTCCTGTATACCAAGGATCTGGAACACTTTCAGGTGCGAATGAGTAAATCTTATCTTTACAGTCTGCTGGACACATCTGACGTAAGTCAGAAACATTTGAAGCATCCATACCGATAATATAATCAAAGGCTTCAAAATCTTCCTTACTAATCTGAAGCGATGTCTTGCCTTTTTCATAAGGAATCTCATACTGTTGAAAAATCCCTTGAGTTCCCTTGTGAATCGGATTGCCATGTTCCCAAGAAGAAGTCGCTCGACTCTGGATTTCATAATTATCTGTCATTGATTTCATAACAAACTCAGCCATAGGGCTACGACAAATATTTCCCAAGCAGACAAAGACTAGTTTTTTCATCCCATTTCCTTTCTTTTATAGAAAAACGGGAGTTAGTAATCCCGTCTTATTTTTTAATTGCGCCTTCTAGTGAAGCTGTTTCTTTAAGTGGTAATACGGTCTTGATAGCAGCTAGTTCAAAAGTCAAGTAAACCCCATCTACATCAAGAACAATTGTTTTCTTTTCTGTATCTACTTCATCGACTGTTCCATAAAGGCCACCGATTGTAATCACTTCATAGCCTTTTTGTAATTTATTCAAGCTTTCCATACGCTTTTGTGCTTGTTTCTTTTGAGAGCGTTGCGTAAAGAACATCAAGCCCACCATAGCCACAAGAATGATTAAAAATGTATATTGTGATTCCATTATATTCTCCTTTGTCTTTTACATAGGACTACTATATCAAATTTCAGTTACTTTTACAAGATTGTACCTTACTTTTCTAGTAAGAAAAAAACAGAGCTTGCGCCCTGATTTTTAGAATTATTTCAAGTTTTGAACGACTTTTACAAGATTTTCAACTGTAAAGCCATATTCTGCCAATACTTTTGGTGCTGGCGCAGAGGCTCCGAAGGTATCAATACCAAGAACAGCACCATCTAGACCAACATATTTGTACCAGTTTTGAGTTGCACCCATTTCGACTGCAACACGACGGCGAACTGCATTTGGAAGAATTTCTTCCTTGTATGCTGCATCTTGTTTATCAAAGACATCTGTAGATGGCATGCTGACTACGCGGACTTTTGCACCTTGACTAGCCAATTCTTTGGCAGTTGAGACAGCAAGATTAACCTCTGAACCTGTCGCAATCAAGATGGTATCAAAATCTGCTGCATTTTCATAGACAACATAGGCACCTTTTGCAACCTTGTCGAAGTCTGTTCCTTCTTCGACAGTCAAGTTTTGACGGGTCAAGACAAGGGCAGTTGGTGTTTTCTCACTTGTCACTGCAAGGTACCAAGCTGCTTGCGTTTCACGCGCATCTGCTGGACGGAAAACATTCAGATTTGGCATGGCACGAAGACCTGCTAAATGCTCAACTGGTTCGTGCGTTGGACCGTCTTCCCCAACCGCGATTGAATCGTGGGTAAAGACATAAGTCACGGGAAGTCCTTGTAAGGCTGACAAGCGAACAGCTGCCTTCACATAGTCAGAGAAGACGAAGAAAGTTCCACCGTATACACGAAGTCCACCATGAAGAGCCATCCCGTTCAAGATTGTTCCCATGGCAAATTCACGAACACCAAACTGAATGTTGCGGTTCAAGCGGTTGGAATCGTCTTGAAGTCCGTCAGTCTTGATATAAGTCATGTTTGAGTGAGCTAGGTCAGCTGATCCACCTAGGAAGGTTGGTAACTTAGCTGCCACAACATTCAAAGCATCTTGGCTTGAATTACGAGTTGCTTGAGAGAAACCATTTTCTAATGCTGGGAAGTCTCCTGGAGTCACTTCAACTGGATCACGTCCATCGATGATAGCTTCTACTTCTGCAGCCAATTCTGGATGCGCTTCTTTATAATCAGCAACTAATTTAGTCCAAGTTTGATAAGCTGATGCACCACGGTCTGCAACATGTTCTTTGAAATCAGCATAAACTTGTTCTGGGATTTCAAATGGTTCATAGTCCCAACCAAGGGCTTGACGAGTTGCTGCAGTTTCATCTGCTCCAAGAGGAGCACCGTGTACGGCATTAGTTCCTTGTTTGTTTGGAGAACCGTATCCAATAACCGTCTTCACTTCAATCAAAGATGGTTTACCTGAAGCTTTAGCTGTTTCGATAGCAGCATGGATTGCTTTCAAGTCTGTTCCATCTTCAACCAAGGCAGTATGCCAACCGTAGGCATTGTAACGGTCACGAACACTTTCTGTAAAGGAATCCTTTGTCTCACCATCCAAGTTGATGTCATTTGAATCATAAAGGACAACCAGCTTATCTAGTTTTTGCAAACCTGCGTATGAAGCCGCCTCACTTGAGACACCTTCCATCAAGTCTCCGTCTCCACAGATAACATAAGTATAGTGATCAAAGATATTGTAGCCTTCACGGTTATATTTGGCTGCCAAGAAACGTTCTGCCTGGGCAAAACCAGTGGCAGTTGAAATCCCTTGACCTAGAGGACCTGTGGTAGCATCAATTCCGGCTGTATGGCCAAATTCTGGGTGACCTGGTGTTTTTGAACCCCATTGACGGAAGCTCTTGATCTCATCCATACTGACATCTTCAAAACCAGAAAGGTGAAGAAGGGCATAAAGAAGCATTGAACCATGTCCTGCTGAAAGAATAAAGCGGTCGCGGTTAATCCAGTTTGGTTGAGCCGGATTGATACGAAGTTGTTTTGTAAAGAGGCTGTAAGCCATCGGAGCCGCTCCCATAACCACACCTGGGTGACCTGAGTTGGCTTTATTAATGGCGTCAATACCTAGGAAACGAATTGCATTAACAGATAGATTTGACATAGAATTTCCTTTCTATTTGAGGTGATGATTGAACCCCACATTCTATTTTACTATTATATGAAAAAATACATAGAATAGCAATTAAACAATTCGACGCTAGATAAGTCTCCTATTTTCTACTCTCTTGTCGCCTGATAGTAGGGAAGCAAGCGTTCATAAGCATCTTCTAACTTTTCTAAAATCATTTCTAATGACTGAGTTTCTATAAAAGAAACATCTGCCTTAACTAACACTTTTCGAACTTCCTGACTCCTCAACTTCTCACGTAAAGTACGACGATTTTCTTCGTTCGCCTCCCACCGTTGACTTTGACCATCTGAGTAGGCTAGATAATAAATCCCTTCAATGGTTGAAATTTCTAAAACTTTAGCCTGCTTGCCTAGAGTTTGCTCATCCTTCTTACGCTCGATGAAACTGACTTCTAGTGATACTCCAAAATCTGAAGGGCTCCCATATAAACGTAAAGCCAGCATAGGTTCTGTCACTTGTCCTTCTCTCTGTAGATAAACCCAAAAATGTGGTCGCAAACGCTGGGCCTGATTCATCCACTGGCTAGTCTGTTGGAGTTGCCATTCTGGATGGCTTGCTTGGAAAGCTTTGGCCAATTCTGTAAAAGCCTTTCGGGCCTCTTGGCCTTTGTGGCGTAATTCCAGCATCTTCTCCCGTTCTTCTCCTGATTTATCAGGATTACGGTACTGCAAACCTGCAAAGTCTAGATAGTCTCTTATCTTATTCAACATCCGTTTAACCTCCTCTAACTAGCAAAAAATCAGGATAAACCTGATTTTACTTATTCTGTATCTACAACAACATAGCGATTTGGCTCGTCACCTTCAGAGTAACTAGTCACGCCATCCATACGTGAAATAATACGATGGATAATCTTGCGTTCGCTATTTGACATTGGATCTGTTTGATGACTACGTCCTTCTTCTAAAACACGAGCCGCCAATTTTTGCGCATAGGTCTGCAAGACTTCTGCACGGTGTTCAACATAATCATTGACATTAATAGTAATGTAGAAGGTTCTTGAATAGCGGTTGTAAAGATAATTTTGAGCCAATAGTTGCAAGGCCTTCAAGACTTTGCCATGGTAACCAATAATACGACCTGGCTCGTTGGTGTCAATCTGTAGATTGATGCTACGACGGTTATAGTCATTTGAAATCGTCGCCTCAACGTCCATATCATCAATAATCGTTTGAACATAAGTCGTTACTTCCGTAGCTACTTGTTCAATATCAAAGCTCGGTTCCACCTTTAAGCCCAAATCTTCTAATTCTTGACTTTCAGTTTGTTCAGCTTGGCTCTCAACAATAGGAGTTTCTGCTTCTTCGAGGCCAGCTTCTTCAAGCTGTAATTCATTTAAAATCTCAATGTGCCCAGTTTCTTCTAAGATGGTGCTAGCATGTTTTTCATTTTTCAAGATTTCAGCCTTGACTTCATCAGAAACCCCTTGGCCTTCTTCTTCAATCTTTTTAATTGCTTCTACAACATGCCCTAAATCAACAGTCGCTTGACTGACTGTTTTAACTGGTTCATTTTGTTCGTTAATTTCTTTAGGAACACCCTTTACAGCCTGCTGATTAGCTTTAATGACCGTTGTTTCACTAATAGCTTCAATATCAACTTGAGCTGGTTTTTTACCAAATAAACCAAGAAAGCCATTTTTTTCACGAGAAATGACTTTGATGTGAGCCTTCAGTCTTGGGATATCTAATTCTTTCAATCCTTTCTGGATTGCTTCTTCAACAGTTGAACCTGTAAATACTACCATTACCAGATTCCTCCTTATTATTTCGTTTTCTGAGCCTTTTTCTTGGCTTTTCTTTTTCTATTTTCCAAATCTTTCTGTGCCTGAACTACCGCCTCGCGCTCTGCGATAATCTTGAATGGATTGTTCAAGAAATAGGTTTGCAAGACTTGATAAGCATTGGACACTGTCCAGTATAGGGCGACTCCACCTGGTGCATAAACTGCAAAGATAAAGATCAAGACTGGAATCCCATACATCATCGCAGTCGTAGCGCCATTACTCTCAGACAAGGCTTTGTTGGACAACCAAGTACTTAAAAAGGTAAATACTGCCGCTAAAATCGGAAGAACAAGGGTTGTATCCACACCACCAAGGTTAATCCATAAGAAATGACCTGTCTTTAAAAAGTCAACTCTTGATAGAGCTTGGAACAGGGCCAAAATAACTGGCATCTGAATCAAAATCGGCCAAAGAGAATCCGACTGTCTGACACCCATTTCTTTAAAGACTTTACGCATTTCTTGCTCTAGCTTGGTTCTGCTTTCCATATCTCGACCCGGATATTGTTCTCGAAGCGCCTTAATACGTGGTTGAGCTTCCTGCATTTTTCTGGAAGCCACCATTTGCACTTGGAAGACTGGCAAGAGAACTGTACGAATCAAGACCGTAAAGAGAATAATCCCCACTCCGATACTGATATCAAACGATAAAAAGCGAATAATTTCCGCAAAGAAGTAAACAAATTTACTCCAAAAATCAGCCGAATTGGCTGTAATATCGCTAGTTGTCCCATTAGTCGCACAGGCTGTCATGATCAATAGAGACAGTCCTAGCAAACTAGTCAACTGTAGTTTCTTTTTCACTCCCATTTCCTTCCTGATAAATCTTTGATAATTTTAATACGTGGAGTAGATTTTTCTCCATCTCTGCGTATCCCAAGGTTTCGACCCCTTTTCGAGCAATGACAACAAAGTCGACATCTTCTACCAGACTCCCTTTTGCATTCTGGATAATATGTCTAATTCGTCGCTTAATTTGATTTCTAGTGACGGCATTCCCAAGTTTTTTGCTAACTGATAGACCTACTCGAAAATGGTTTTTCTGGTTTTCTAGTTGGTAGACAACAAATTTGCGATTGGCAAAACTTGTCCCCTCCTTGAAAATCGCCTTAAAATCTTTCTCTCTTTTTACACGAAAGTTTTTCTTCAAAACTCAACTCCATCTATTAAATTACTACTATTATACCATATTTTTCAAAAAAGCCAATCATAGCAAGGTTTTGGACAAGTTCATCAGAAAAAGAAGCTGGAAAAATCTCTTTCCCAACTCCTTGTACTGAATATTTTTTCTGATTTTAGTTATTTTTTCAAGCGTTCAACGTCACGGGCAATGACCAATTCTTCATCAGTTGGAATAACCAAAACACGGATCTTCGCTGCCTCTGTTGAGATGTCTCCTGTCACACCAAAGACGTTCTTTTCTGGGTCAACATCACAGCCGAACCAAGAGATACCTGAAATAACATCTTCACGTACGTTTGCAGCATTTTCACCGATACCTGCAGTAAAGATAATAGCATCTGCTCCATTTAGGACTGCAAGGTATTGACCGATATGTTTTTGGATACGGTCAACATACATTTCATAAGCCAAAGTGGCATCGTGGTCCCCTTCTTCCATAGCAGCAATGACATCACGCATATCACTAGATTTACCTGAAACCCCCATTAGTCCTGATTCACGATTAAGAACGTGACTAATGTCTTCAGGCGTGTTAAAGTCCTCTGTATATTGCATTAAGTAAGGAATGATAGCTGGGTCAATATCTCCTGTACGAGTTCCCATCATCACACCACCAAGTGGAGTGAATCCCATTGAAGTATCAACAGATTGACCGCCCTTAACAGCTGTAATAGAAGCACCATTACCGATATGGCAAGTAATCAATTTCAAGTCCTCTAATGGGCGGCCCAAGAGTTTTGCAGCTTCTCCTGCTACAAACTGGTGACTTGTACCGTGGGCACCATATTTACGAACCTTGTTTTCTGTGTAATATTTTGTTGGTAGAGGGTAGCGATAAGCTTTCTCTGGCATAGTTGTGTGGAATGAAGTATCAAAAACAACTACACTGGTAATGTCTGGCAACAATTCCTTGAAGGCACGAACACCTGCTGCATTGGCTGGATTGTGGAGAGGAGCCAACAAGCTCAACTCTTCAACTTTTTCTAAAACATCTCCCTCAACGACTGTTGATTCTTTGAAATATTCTCCACCTGCAACAACACGGTGTCCAACACCTGTAATCTCGTCATAAGCCTTGATAATATCGAAACGAATCAAATCATCCAATAAAATTTTAACAGCTTGTGTATGATTTTCGATATCCAAAATTTGTTGTTCAGAACGGCCATCAAATTTTACAGTTGAAATTGAATCTTTCAAACCGATACGTTCAATCAACCCTTTCGCCAATACTTTTTCTTCTGGCATTAAGTATAATTGCCATTTCAAACTTGAACTTCCCGCATTGATTGCAATTGTTTTTGTCATAACATGATACCCCTTTTTAAGCGTTTTCATCTATTATAACAAAATCTATTTTATATTTCAGTACCTTGAGTCCATTTTTGAAAATTTTCTTTAAATTTCATTAAAACACTTGCATCTTGCAAGCTAGCAAGTGGATAAATAAAAGGCTCCACTGCTATTTCACTTTTCTTCTGTAAGATAAAAATAGTCTTAGATTGTTTAGCATTAGCAAAGAGATTTTCAGGCAGACTGATCATGGCAACCAGACTCGCCTCCTCTTTCAACCAACCTTTCAACAAATCACTCTGAGGACTGGTCAACAAATCACTCGGAGCGAGAAAAATAGCGTATCCATCTGACTTGATGTACTTAAGTCCTTGTTCCATGAGCAAGTGATGGGCATAGGTATGTTCTTGACTAGAAGCAACTTGATGACGCGACGCAACGGCGTCATCAGGATAATAGCCAACAGGCAAGTCGCTGATGACCACGTCGCTTTCTTTGAGCATTTGTGGACGAACGGCATCTCCTTGGACAAAGCCAGCCTGCAAACCAATTACATCTGCCATACTAGCTGCCAAATCAATCAGCAAATCATCCACTTCCATTCCCAAGTAATCCACCTTTTTATCAAGCGAGGTCAAGAAAGTAGCGCCTAGAATTCCCATCCCAGAACCCATTTCGAGGATAGTAATTTCCTCCTCTTTAAACAACTCTTCCACAATAAACACCAAAAGCAAAGCAATGGCATCTGGCGTAAACTGGTGATTGGCCTGTAGGGGCTCTGTCTGCCCAGCCTTCATCAAGAGAAACTGGTAGGTCTTGAGCCATTCTTCTTTGCGAAGCGCTAAACGCTTAAGAGCTTGATTGTTCCCTTTGACCTGCTCTAGCTCAGTCTCACCATCCAGATAGATGCTATTTTGCTCCACCAAGGCGTCATAAAAGTTGGTCGCCAAATCACTTTGGATGACTTGGACATTCTCTAGTAAATACGTATAAGCTTGTTCAATTTTTTCAAAATCCATATTCCTATCTTATCAAATTTCCCTTCTTTTTTCCATCCTTATAGAAAAATCACTCCCTGACTAGGCGAGTGATTTTTGGGCTACTGTTAAAAAGAGTTCTGCGTAATTTCCTTGAAACAGGTCTTCAGCGCTATAGAGGATCTGACTATGCACAGATGAAAAACCAAACTGGGCTAGCCTATTTTCCAGTTCAACCAATTCAAATCCGTGATGGTTAGCTTCTGTCTTGGTAAAATCAGCAAGTAAAAGTTGTCCGTTTTCTCTCAGATGTTGATGAAACAGTGAGAGAGTCGCATCCAAATCAGGCATATGATGAAGAACACGACAAACAACAATGAGATCAAACTCTTTCTCCAAGGGATTTTTCAGTAAATCCTGCTCCAAAAACTGGATATTCTTGATGTCTTGCTGCTCCGCTTTCAAACGAGCTTGCTCCAGCATTTTCTCCGAAATATCCACCAATGTTACAGACTTGGCCTGCTTGGCTAGGGGCAAGGTTAACAGACCCGTCCCTCCACCAAAATCCAAAATTTCTTTGTCTGATAGAAAATCAATCTGTTTCTCGACTGCTTGACAAACCAAGTTTGCAAGGAAGATATTTTTAGGGGAATCAAAAGTTTCTGCTTTATGGTTAAAATCATGTTTCATATTTTTAGTTTAGCACAAAGTAGCTTGATTGGCTAGGAATTCTCTTTCTTTTCAACCTTCTCTTCTGTTTTTTTCTTCTCTGCTTGATCACTTGAAACGGTCGCTACCTCTTCCTTTTTAGCTGTTTTCTCTTCTTTGAGTTTGACGGAAGGAAAGATGAACTCATATTGGCTCTTAGGCGTACGAATCCTTGTCACTAAGCTTGTTTTCTTATTTTGATAACTCACCTGACCCATATTAAAGGCCTGTTCTCCACTTTCTTGATCAACCTTATCTTTGGTTCGTTTGGCCATGGCAAAAGCGACCAGCTTTTCTTTATTTAAAGCGTAATCTTGATAGTGGGCGACTTGTCGGTTCAAATAAAATTGTAACAAAAGACTAAAGATGGCTGCCATGGTGACTGCATAGAGGAGAACACCTGCCTTAACTTTTTTCTTTTTCCACACGATAGATGAACTCCCTTTCTAAGCCTTTTTGGAACTGGAAACGAAAACGCACCAACTGATTATCCTCTGTAATCTGCGCAGATTTAAGTCCATAAATCATAGGCTGATATCCTCGTCCACTGGCATCAGTTTTTCGAAAATCATCTGATTTGGATTTACCCATAGCGATATCCTTGCCATCTTGCTTCATATAGAGGCGATTGCCCTCCACTTTTTCGAACTGCGAACGGTCTAATTCTGCCTCCAGCTGGTCCACAAACAAGAGCCACTCTTTTTGCTCGCTTTGCTGCTGGTAGCGAACTTCTGAAATGAGGAGCTGACTCATGGCTTGAAAGAGAAGTAAGCTTCCACTGATGACAATGAGGGCAATCAAGGATTCCAACAAGGTGAAAGCCTTGACCTTATGGCTCTTTAATCGCCAACAACTGTTCTGAACCATGATAAATCTCCAATCCTTTTTCACTAGAAAACACCTGAATCTCAACTCCGTTTATCTTTACCTGATTTTGACCTGTCTGTAGTGCCATCTTAGCTACACGCACAACTTCTTCTTTCTGCAAGATTTTTGCTTCTTCTTGCCTATTCTTTTGAATTTGTCCCAAAAGAAGGGTAGCAATACTGGCAAAGATAGCTAGAGCAACTACTGCTTCTAGTAAAATTACTGCCCTAATTTTTTGTTTCCTTAATGCGTTTAATTTTTCCATTTCCTAGATATAATTGATAACGAATCGCTCCTTTGCTGGTCTGAAATTCAACCTTAGCCAGGGACGAATTGCCCCCAGTTCGGTCAAATGTAATGTTTTGGCCTGATGGTACCTTAATTCCTTTAGGAACTGTCAACTTTTGACTGCCATTACTGATCGTTTGCCCAGCTAAGTTTAGACTAGTCTTTTGCTGACTAGCTACACTGCGTTTTTGGGTTTCCCGATACAGTTCTTCAAACTCCATAAAGAAAATCTGCTCCTCTACCGCCGCAAAAGTGGACTGGACAGAGTCGGACAAGCCCAAGGCAAGGATACTCACAAGACCCAAAACTAATAGACTTTCCAGCATGGTAAAGGCCTTAATCATTGACTTTACGATTTGCTCCTCCGTTTTTAGTATAGTATTCATTATAGGCTTTAGCCTGTTCAGGAGTAATACGCCCATCTGCTTGTAACTTGCTTAGGCTAGCATCTTCATTTTTATCCAAGCTATAAAGCTCTGCCTGGCTTTCTACCACCTTAACAACAGCAGCTTTTCCTTTGTCGTTGACTGCTTCTTTTTGCTTGGTCAGATTAGGTACAAAGAGTAATAGAAGCACACTGATGATGAGCAAGACCACCAACATCTCCACAAGTGTGAAAGCTTTAACCTTAGCTTTTTTCAAGAATGTCATCATTTTTTTCATTTTAAAAATTTACCTCCATATTTTGATACATGGGCATGAGCATTGCCGCATAAAGTAAAACGATAATCAGTGCCACAAAGATAAAAACCAGTGGCTGCACAAAATTCATGGTGCGATTGACTCGGGTAAAAAAGGCCTCCCAAGTTTTTTCAGCATAGATTTCCAACTCACTACCCAGCTTGGACTTGACTTCCCCATATTCAATAATCAAGCTCAACTCCTTCTTAAAGAATGGATATGTCGCTATCGTCTGAGAAAATTCCTGACCATTTTGTAAGGATCTAGCTAGATTTTGACCGATTTCTTTAAAGAGATGAGAACCCTGTTCCTGCATGATCTGAAAAATCTGCGTCAGCTCCATTCCCTGTGAAATCATATTCCCCCATTCACGCGCATAATAGGCTGTCAAATAGGTCTGCACAAAGATTCCAAGAAAAGGAAGGCGTGCTAGGATAGAAAAGACGCGCATCTTAGAACTTCTTTTATAAAAAGTTAGTGCTAAAAGGACACCTACTGAAACAAGGCCTACCATTCCTAGAAAGATTTGTGGCAGATTGCCGATAATTTGGGTGGCAATATTGCTACTATCCAGTTGTGGTAGTAGATAGTTCCGTAGCCCCAGCATGATTAAAAGAAGAAATCCCAGTAAAATCAAAGGATAGGTCGCTACTTCAATTAGTTTTTTCTTGACCTTGGCCAGATTGTCTAGATACTCTTCTATCTTTCCCAAACTCAGGTGGAGATTTCCATGGACTTCCGCTAGGGATAACTGAGTGACAATGGCACTTGAAAATCCCAAACCTTCCATCATTTCTGAGAATGATTTCCCCTGAGACAAGCCCGTGCGCATCTGGGTCACGCACTGCTTGTCCAACAAGGCACTCCTATCTAAAAAGGAGATAGTCTCCACTAGATGAAAACCGCTGGAAAAGAGATTATTAAATAAGGTGATGATATTTTTTTGCTTAGCTGTAGCTAATTTTTTCCGTTTCAGCCTGAAGACTTGTGATATGTCCATCTTTAAGAAGCTGGTCAATCTGTTCATTCCAGCTAGTTGGTTGGTGTTCTTGATAGTCTTTGTTTGCAAAGTCAACGATTCCTCCTCCCCCGATTAATCTCTGATAGCAGACTCCTTGCAGAACAACTGCCAACTCTTCCTCACTCACACCCAACTCTAGCAGGCGCTCATAAACACCTCGGATGCTCTTGGCATGAATGGTTGAAAAGACTGTCGCACCTGTCAAACTGGCTCTGACCACTGCACGCGCCGTCTCGCTGTCCCGAATTTCTCCAATAATCAGGAGATCTGGTCGATGACGTAAGGAAAGCTTGATGAGATTTTCATAGGTAAGCCCAATCGCCTCATTCAACTGCAACTGGAGCATGTCGTCCTGCTTGATTTCTACCGGATCTTCTATGGACATAACTTGCTGTCCTTTAAAGAGAGACTTGGCCAATTCGTGCATCAAGGTCGTCTTGCCACTTCCAACTGGACCAGCAAAGAGATAGAGACCACGTTGCCTGTACCGCTTACCCAATTCTTCAATATCCTGAAACCAAAAATGCAAGTCCTGTTTCTCATCATGCAGCAAGCGAATAACTAAACTCTCATGCCCTCTATAATCGCCTACTGTAGATAAACGTAGGGACGCCATCTTATCGTCATATGCATAATCGCAGGAACCAAGTTGACTACGTCGCTTTTCTCCCACATTCATACCCGCCACAAACTTAAAGTGACTAATAACGGCCGCAAACTTTTCAAAATCATAGCTACCAATTTTACAGCGCTCGTCTCCTACCCTCATATGAAGCTCATAATCGTCTAACTTAGGAACAAAATAAATATCCTGCGCCCCTTTTTTCCGAGCCGAACGAATGATTTCTTGTGCAATTTCTTGAACCATACTTACCTCCTCACCTATACTATTCGCAAAGATTTGGGAAAAATAAAAAAAGCAACTCCAAAAAAGTTACTTTTTCTCTATTTTAATTTCATACGGCAAGAACGGTGCCTTTCCTTACCTGTTTGTTTTTCATAGCCTGGACGTAATTTTTCATCTGGGATAACCTGCTCATCCTGTAAAAGAGCCAAAGAATGGTATTGTTGTAAATAGTCATCACATTCATCACACCAGCGTTGGTCTTCCGGATCCCAAAAAATGGTCATCAAGTCACTTCTACTTTTATAAAGAGGGGATTCTTGTTCCAATCTAAACCAGCAAGTTTTATAGTATTTGAGAGCATCATAATACTGGTCAAATTTTCTACTTGCTACAATATCTTCTTCCCAACCTTCTAAGAACCACCACGGTTCAAAATCTCCGTACATTTCTATAACACGATACATATTCATTCATTCCTTTGTACCGTATATTATAACCAATTCCGCTAAACAAGGAAAGAAATATGCTCATTTCTTAATTTTTTGATAAAAAATCCAGCCATCTTATGATGACTGGATTTCTATTCGCTTATGTTTCAAAATCTTTTTACTACCTAGGCTTCCGAGATATTGTTTTCGATAATGACCTTGATTGCATGGTGGTCTGCTGCCTTACTGAAGACTTCATAGGCTCTTTCAATTTCACTGAGTTTGAAATAATGAGTTACCAATTTTTCTGGTTCAATCTTATGACTTTCAAGTGCTTTCAACAATTGTGGAGTGGTATTTGTAGATACCAAACCAGTTGTTACATTGATGTTGCGAATCCAAAGTTTGTCCAAATCGAATTCAACTGGTTTACCATGTACACCACAGTTGGCAACTGTTCCGTCTATACCGATAATCTTTTGACAAAAATCAAATGTTGCAGGAATACCAACAGCTTCGATAGCGACATCCACACCACGACCATCTGTCAAATCATAAATTTCTTTAATGGCTTTTTCAGGGTCTGAAGAATTAACTTTATGAGTCGCACCAAATGATACAGCAGTTTCCAAGCGGTTATCGTCTAAGTCCACCATAATCAATTTAGCTGGTGAGTAGAATTGAGCTGTTAAAAGAGCAGCCAATCCAACTGGACCTGAACCAATAATGGCTACACTACAACCAGGTTCTACTTTCCCTTTCAAGACACCAATTTCATACCCAGTAGGCAAAATATCTGATAGCATAACCAAGGCTTCATCTGACAAGTCTTCTGGAGTATGGTAAAGAGTGTTATCTGCATGAGGGACACGTAAATACTCAGCCTGCATACCATCAATCAGGTGACCGAAAATCCAGCCCCCTTCGTCTTCACAGTGGGCATAAATTCCTTTTTTACAGTAGTAGCATTTACCACAGGCACAAACACAAGAAATCAAGACCTTGTCGCCTTTTTTGAAGTTCGAAACTCCTTCTCCAACTTCTTCAACAATCCCAATTCCTTCGTGACCAAGAATGGTACCACTTTGGCAAGCAGGGACATCCCCTTTGATAATATGGAGGTCTGTTCCACAAATAGTAGTTTTTACGATACGCACAATAGCGTCTGTTGGCTTGCGAATCACTGGTTTGTCAACGTCAACAAAAGAAGCAAGTCCTTGTTTAACATAAGTATAGGCTTTCATAAAGCACTCCTCCTTTTTTTATTTGTACTGTTTATAATATAATTGTAAGCCTTTTCATTTGCTTCTTCAAGTGTTTTTGTGATTTTTTTAACTATTTTATTTACCAGTAAAGCAATATAGATAAAAAAGCAGAAGCTAGTCTGCTTTCATCCTTAACAAAGAGAAATTTCACTACTCCATAAGAACTTTCGATTAACATCAAACGACTAAACAAAAATGATATTACTGATAGATGGAGAATATTCTTCTATATCATTGAAACACTAGGACATCCAAAACAATTGCACTTTCAGTAAATTTCTATACTAAAATTACGAATAATCTCTGCAATATTATCTAAGTTGCAATATATATTAGACATTTTACTAACAATTTTTATAATATCGTTTGTCTTTAAGAGCACAATAACGGCCTTGCTTCTCACTTAACGAGATTCAAGACCGTTATTTAAGATTTTTATTTTATAGCTCTATCTTCTACTATTTGATTGTGTTGAAGATGAACTTGATGTACTGCTAGAGCTACTACTTGAGCTTGGTGTAGATGAGAAACTACCAATAATACTTGACCAAGCATTTTGGTAATCTGCTTCACTTCCTCCAATAGCAAAGTGATAGCTTGTCGTAGGAGCTCCCGTCTTGGTAGCCCAATAGCTCGTTACAGTAGAACCTGAAAGATCCACTGTTCTTCCATTAACGGATACTTTGCCAGGCTTCTGCCCTGTTGATCTGAGGACCTGAGATTGAGTCACACTAGAATCAAGATTAAAGCGTTCATTGCCCCAAACACCAGGCTCAGCCTGTTGGATAGCATTGACCAAGTGGGCCATATATTTGGCATTTCGATAATGCCCAGCCCCCTTAGCCATTGGACGGTTGTCATCATGACCTAGCCAACCACCTAGAGTCAATCTTGGCGTCGAAAGCATGAGCCACATATTTTCATCTTCATTGGTTGTACCAGTCTTACCAATCCAGTCTGCACGAGCTAAGCTTGAATTGATAGAAGCCAAATCCGTTTGGAAACTTGAAGTGATCCGAGATGAAATCACCTCACGAAGCAAACTCTGCATAATCGTTGCTGTTGCCTTCGAATACACTTGAACTGGTTTGTCTTGGAATTCATAGATTACTGTGCCATCAGATGATTCAATCTTAGAAATCACATGTTTCTGATGGTAGACACCGTTATTAGCAAGTGTTTGATAACCATTGGTATGCTGGGCAACTGTAACTTCAATACCACCCCCCATAGGCAGACTTTCGATACCGTACTCTGGAATCTCGTAACCCATTTTCTCCATATAGCTCTTAACATCGACACCTTTTTCACGAAGCATGCGATAAGTCCAATAGGCTGGAATATTCCATGAATAGTTTAAAGCATCACCCAAATTGACCATATCTGTGCCTTTACTACTACCATGCACAATCGGACTACCATTTGCAAAATTTGTAGGATAATTTGACAATATGCTAGCACTTCCCATCAAACCTTGGTCAATGGCAATTCCGTAGGCCAGCAAAGGCTTGGTTGTAGAGGCTGGTGAACGCTTGGTGTCAAAGGCGTGATTGTTTTGGTTAGTCTGGTAATTACGACCACCAACAAAGCCTAGAACAGCCCCCGTTTTATTGTCCATCAAAACATTCCCTACTTCAGGCTGCCCAGTCGAATCATCTACCAAATGACCATAGTTAGCAACTGCATTTTGCATGGCCGCATGGATTTTTTTATTGATTGTTGTAGTAATTTTGTAGCCACCATTACTTAGTTCCTGCTCAGCTCTCTCATGATAAGCCTTTCGAATCGCTTCATTTTTCAACTCTTGGTTAGAGACATTGTCCTGTCGAACTAAATAATCATACATACGGTCTGTCGCTTCAGCCATAGCTGTAAAGTAGAGGTAATCCCTCGAAACAACATTGACAGTTCCTGATGGCAAGAAGTCTTGTTTGAGATTATAGTCCTTGTACTGGTCGTATTCTTCCTGAGTCAGAGCACCCGTGCGGTACATGTTGTAGAGAACATCCTTGGCCCGCTTCAAACCAAGTTCTAAGTCTTCATCACTCTTTAACTCTCCAGTATTTTCATAAGGAGAATAAGTAATCGGACTCTGTGGCAAACCTGCTAGGAAGGCAGCTTGGGGAATACTCAACTTGTTGGCATCGATACCGAAAATCCCTTCAGAAGCTTGCTGGGCACCTGCAATATTCTGACCTTTATGATTTCTACCAAAGGGAGCAACATTGAGATAAGTCGTCAAGATTTCATCCTTACTCATACTACGTTCCAAGGCAAGGGCATCAACAATTTCTGTAGCCTTACGAGCCAAAGTCGGAGCATCTCCAACCACTTGTTGCTTGATTAACTGTTGAGTCAAGGTCGAGCCCCCGCTGGATGAGCCCAAACCTGCAAAGGTTCCCAATGTCGCCCGAATCACAGCTTTTGGCACAACCCCGTTATGTTCAAGAAAATGTTCATCCTCAGTAGCAACGATAGCCTTTTTGAGATTGTCCGATATTTCCCCAGATGAAACAGAAGTTCGCAGTAGGTCACTCTCGATAGAAGCAATGACACTCCCATCTGCATAAACAATTTCTGAGATGGAAGAAATATTTTTAACCTGCTTTACCAAGTCCTCCGCTTGGGGAACCTTAGCCTTGTCAAACAAAGCAACTCCATAACCAAGAGCTACACCTGCACCAAAAAGTCCACCGATAAAGCCTAGAATAAAGAGAGTATTCAGAATGCCCTTAATAGCAACTAAAATGCTACCTAGGATAGTCAGAACTTTCCCACCTGTCCCATCCGACTTCTTCACTTCTGAGACTTTCTCTGATTTTTTATGATTTATTTTTGATTTTACTCGCTGGAAAAATTCCAGCATTTTTCGTTTTAATTCATTTAATTGATTTTGCATGGATTTCCTCACTCTATCTATTATACCATAAAAGGTAAACTTTCAATAAAATAGCTACTTTCTTCCTTATTCTACTAGGCTATTGCCCGAGTTTGTGATACAATAGGTAGAAACAATATTTTATAAAGGAGAAAAGACACATGCACATTTTTGATGAGCTAAAAGAGCGTGGTTTGATTTTTCAAACGACTGATGAAGAAGCTTTGCGTAAAGCCCTAGAAGAAGGTCAAGTTTCTTATTATACTGGCTATGATCCAACTGCTGACAGCCTTCACCTAGGCCACCTTGTCGCAATCTTGACAAGTCGTCGCTTGCAGCTAGCAGGTCACAAACCTTATGCGCTCGTTGGCGGTGCTACAGGTCTCATCGGAGATCCGTCCTTCAAAGATGCTGAACGTAGTCTCCAAACAAAAGACACAGTAGATGGCTGGGTCAAGTCTATCCAAGGACAACTTTCTCGTTTTCTTGACTTTGAAAATGGTGAAAATAAAGCTGTCATGGTCAACAACTACGACTGGTTTGGCAGCATCAGCTTCATTGACTTCCTCCGTGATATCGGAAAATACTTTACTGTCAACTACATGATGAGCAAGGAATCTGTTAAAAAACGGATCGAAACAGGAATTTCTTACACTGAGTTTGCTTACCAAATCATGCAAGGTTATGACTTCTTCGTTCTTAACCAAGACCACAATGTAACGCTTCAAATCGGTGGTTCTGACCAGTGGGGAAATATGACAGCTGGTACCGAATTACTTCGTCGTAAGGCTGACAAGACTGGACACGTTATCACAGTTCCGCTTATCACAGATGCAACTGGTAAGAAATTTGGTAAATCAGAAGGAAACGCAGTCTGGCTCAATCCTGAAAAGACTTCCCCATATGAAATGTACCAATTTTGGATGAACGTTATGGACGCAGACGCTGTTCGCTTCTTGAAAATCTTTACTTTCTTGTCACTTGATGAGATTGAAGACATCCGCAAACAATTTGAATCAGCTCCACATGAACGCTTGGCACAAAAAATCCTCGCTCGTGAAGTCGTCACACTTGTTCACGGCGAAGAAGCTTACAAAGAAGCTCTTAACATCACTGAACAACTCTTTGCAGGAAACATCAAAAACCTTTCTGTTAAAGAACTCAAACAAGGACTTCGTGGAGTGCCAAACTACCAAGTTCAAGCAGATGAAAACCACAATATCGTGGAACTTCTCGTCTCATCTGGTGTGGTTAACTCAAAACGCCAAGCCCGCGAAGACGTCCAAAACGGAGCTATCTACGTCAACGGCGACCGCATCCAAGACCTTGACTATGTCTTGAGTGACGCAGATAAGTTAGAGAACGAACTGACTGTTATCCGTCGTGGGAAGAAAAAATATTTTGTATTGACTTACTAAACTGTTCAACATTTACCTATAAAAAAGGAGTTAACCTCGATAAAGGTAACTCCTTTTTGTTGTTGATAACCACATCTATCTAGCCTTAATAGACAGGCTACGCAGGACTATGCGTAAGGTTGTTAGATTATGTAAGATAGAAAGATTTGAAGGACTGAGCCAATTAAACAAGCCAAAGCCAATCAAACTACTATTTACGACAACAGTATCTTGAATATTCTTCTTGATGAGTATTTGCAAAGATGATGATAGCGAATCCAAATCTTGGAAGAAATCCAAGCGATTATCTAACAATAAGATATCACTCATCTGCTTAGAAATATCTGCACTCTCATTCATCACCACACCGATATCTGATAGGGTTAGAGCAGCTGAGTCATTCAACCCATCCCCAACCATCAAAATCGTGTGACCTGCTTTCTGCAGTTCCTCTACTAACTCAAATTTCCCATCAGGTTTCAAGTCTGTATAGACCTGATCAAAGGGCAAATCTTTGACTAATTCCTCTGTTCTAACCAAGGTGTCCCCTGTTGCCAGAATCAATTTTTTCCCTTGCGCCTTAAGTTTCTCCAAGGCTGCTTTTGCTTCTTTTCTCAAAGGAGTATGAATGCAGAACATTCCAATCAATTCATTCTGATAAGCCAAGAATAAGAGATTGTAGTGACTCTTGTACTCTTCAATTAAAGCATTTTGTTCTGAACTGATATGAATTTGCTCATCCTGCATCAAAACATAATTCCCAATAAGAACTGGTTGCCCATCTATATGAGATTTGATCCCCTTGCTTGCAATATATTGGAGTTTCCCATGCATTTCCTCATGTTCAATCCCCTCTATCTCAGCTTGCTTGACGATGGCATTAGCAATAGGATGATAAATGTGTTCCTCAAGACAGGCACTGATTCTGAGAATATCTTCCTCACTATAGTCCCCAAAAGGTAACACCTTTTCAACTATAGGATAACTAGTTGTGATTGTTCCCGTCTTATCAAACAAGAAAGTATCAACTTCCAGGTATTTCTCTAGAACATCCCCATCCTTAATCACCATTTCACGATTCAACCCCTCCTTGATAGCTGTCAAATAAGCTACAGGAGTAGAGATTTTCAAAGCGCAGGAGAAATCGACCAATAGGAAAGAAATAGCCTTAGAAAAAGAACCTGTTAATAGGTAAGTCAGACCAGCCCCCAAGAAATTATATTTGACGACCTTGTCCGCCATCTTGATGAAATAGCGTTGTTTCGTTTTCTTGTTTTCTTCAGATTTCTTCATCAACTCAATCAGCTGTAAAATACGGCTGTTCATCTGATTATCGGTTACACGAATGCGTAACTCTCCAGTTTCTAATACTGTATTTGCACAAACCAAATCAGACTCTCTTTTTTCAACTGGAAAACTCTCTCCTGTCAAGGAACTTTCGTTGACCATACCTAAACCTGAAACTACTTGTCCATCAAACAGAATTTCATTTCCTTGAGATAGGACCAAGACATCTCCTATTTGAACATCGGAACTCTTGATACTAACAACCGTATCGCCCTGTACTAGGAATACATCGCTCTCTTTTGCAAGAAGGCTTTGTTCTAAATCTGTTGCAGTTTTTTTCAAGGACCACTGATCTAAATGATTCCCCAAATCAAGCATAAACATGATATTGCTAGCTGTCTTGGATTGGTTCATAAACAAGGACAATAAAATCGCCGAACAGTCCAAGACCTCCATCGTTAGTTCCTTACGCGCTAGGGTCTGATAGGCTTCTCTAACATAACCCAAAGCCTGATAACAAGTCCATATATAGCGAATAGGATACGGCACAAAACTACGAAAAAGTACACGCTTAATCGCTGCACCTGAAACAATAGAATAAGCACTCTCTTCTCTACGAATGGGAAGAGTCATCAACTCAGAAACTTTCCCTTTATCAATTCTTTTTAAAAAGGCTTCTGCATTATCTAATACAGAAAAGCCTTCTTTTATACGTAGAGTAAAGTGCTGTTGATCCATGTAAAACTGGATAGACTCAATCCCCTTTTCATCTCTCGCCAAGGAACGAAGATAGTCTTGAATATCCAAGGTGAGTGAAAAAGAAGATGATAGTCGGATATGTTGGTATCCTCTATGTAGCACTTTAAAAGACATATTATTCTCCTATAAGGCTATCTAATTGCTCTTCTTTTTTCTCTTGCTCGTACAAATATTTGGCATCTTGCAAGACATCGTCTCCATGTTGCTTCACAACAGAAACAGATGCATCTAGCTCGTCTTTCAACTTGTAAGCCTTAGCCAAAGCTTTAGAATAACCTTTTTTAGCTTCCTTACTTGCTAAGATTTTCAAGCCAAGGGTACCAAATGCGACACCACCCAAAAAGAGTGATGATTTTTTCGCAACTTTTGCAACGGTTAATACTTCTTTTAACATACTTATTTCCTCCTTATCATTATTATATAGAAATTTAGATATAAAAGCAATTTTATTCTATAAATTGGAGAATTAGTTTTATTTCTACTGAATCTCCCATCTACTTATTCCTAAAGTTGCTTTCATTTGCCTCTTTTGATACACTTAAACTATGAATACAAATCTCAAACCCAAACTTCAGCGTTTTGCTTCTGCTACTGCCTTTGCCTGTCCTATCTGTCAAGAAAATCTGACTCTGCTAGAGACTAGTTTCAAGTGCTGCAACCGTCATTCTTTTGACTTGGCGAAATTCGGCTATGTCAATCTGGCGCCTCAAATCAAACAATCTGCTAACTACGACAAGGAAAATTTTCAAAACCGTCAACAAATCCTAGAAGCCGGCTTTTACCAAGCTATCTTAGAGGCCATTTCCGATTTACTTGCAAGCTCAAAAAATGCCAAAACAATTTTAGATATCGGTTGTGGTGAAGGTTTCTATTCTCGCAAGCTTCAAAAAAGGCATCCTGACAAAACCTTCTATGCCTTTGATATTTCCAAAGATTCCGTCCAAATCGCTGCCAAGAGTGAACCAAACTGGGCAGTCAACTGGTTCGTTGGTGACTTAGCTCGTCTTCCTATAAAAGACGCTAGCATGGATATCCTGCTTGATATCTTCTCACCTGCCAACTATGGAGAATTTCATCGCGTTTTATCCAAAGACGGCATCTTGATAAAGGTTATTCCAACTAAAAATCACCTCAAGGAAATCCGTCAGAAGGTACAAGACCAGCTGACAAACAAGGATTATTCTAATCAAGATATCAAGGAGCATTTCCAGGAACGCTTTACCATCCTATCTAGTCAAACCGCCTCTCTGACTAAGACTATCACAGCAAATCAGCTCCAAGCCCTACTCAGCATGACGCCCCTCCTCTTTCACATCGACCAGACTAAGATTGACTGGAGCCAACTGACAGAGATTACCATTGAAGCTGAGATTCTGGTTGGGAAAGTACTATAATTGACACAAAAACCGCATTTCAAAAAGATCTGCGGTTTTAAATTTCAATTTTTAAACTATCTATCCGAAAAGTCTAAAACATTTAAAGATTTTAGCTTCTCCATTTATTTTCGATTCGAAATAACAAACTTATCAATAAATAGTAAGTGAAATAAGGCAAGTGTAATTCCCGATAAGCACCCATGATAAGAGATTTCTTGATGGGTAAGGGGGTAAAGATTACTATTACCCGCCAAGAAACATGTCAAAATCACAAATAGTATCCAAAATAAATCAGTCCATTTATATTTTGAAAAATATTTTTTCCACATAAGAACACCTTCTTTCCTACAATCATATTATAATACTTTATGTAAGCGAATACAAGGAATATGAGGTAATTTTTAAGTAGATTTCGAGGCTTAAAGGTTGTAAAACCAGCATTTTAAGCGTTCAATGTGTCTATGATTTCTCTCTTTTTAATTCAAGATTGACTCAAATCCACAGCATTCAAAAAAGCGAATTTCAATCGAAATTCGCTTTATATGAAAGTGTATTAGTATAAATCTTGTATCTTAGTTCAAGTGCCAGATATCTTCATTGTACTGAGCGATTGTACGGTCAGATGAGAAGAATCCTGCTTTAGAAATGTTAACGATGACTTTATCCAACCATGCGTCACGGTCTTCGTAGTCAGCCAACATTTGTTCTTTAACCTTGATGTAGTCTTCCAAGTCAAGAAGAGTCATGAACCAGTCTTTGTTGATTAATTCATTGTAAAGACGTTCCAAGCGCTCTTTGTTTCCAGCTGCAAGAACTGCATCGCTAACGATGAAGTCAACCAATGGTTTGATAGCTTTACGAGCGTAGAATTCACTTGATTTGTAAGCTGCTTTTGCGTAAAGGTCGATAACAGTTTCTGAATCTTCACCAAAGATGTAGATGTTTTCGTCGCCAACCAACTCAGCGATTTCCACGTTAGCACCGTCCATAGTACCAAGAGTCAAAGCTCCGTTCAACATGAATTTCATGTTACCAGTACCTGAAGCTTCTTTAGAAGCAAGTGAAATTTGTTCTGAGATATCACATGCTGGGATAAGGAAGCTTGCTGCAGTAACGTTGTAGTTTTCAACCATAACAACTTGCAAGTGTGGAGCTACTGCTGGATCGTTAGCAATAACTTCTGACATGCAAAGGATCAAGTGGATAATGTCTTGAGCGATTGTGTAGGCTGGAGCTGCTTTACCACCAAAGAAGATTGTGATTGGGCGAGCAGGGATGTTACCAGCTTTGATGTCAAGATATTTGTGGATCACGTACAAAGCGTTCATTTGTTGGCGTTTGTACTCGTGAAGACGTTTGATTTGGATATCAAAGATAGAGTTTGGATTGATTTCCACACCTTGGTGTTCTTTCAAGTGACGAGCTAATTTACGTTTGTTGTGAGCCTTGATGCTTTCCAATTTTTCTTTGACAGCTGCTTTGTCTTCATAAGACAAGAGTTTCTCAAGCTCATCAGCTTCATGGTGCCAACCTTCTCCAAGAATCTCATCCAAGTAGTGAGACAAGCTTGGGTTAGCATGCATGAGCCAACGACGGAAAGTGATACCGTTTGTTTTGTTGTTGAATTTTTCTGGGTAAAGGTCGTAGAAAGCTTTCAACTCAGAATTTTTCAAGATTTCAGTGTGAAGTGCTGCTACTCCGTTAACGCTGTATCCGTAGTGGATATCCATGTGGGCCATGTGAACACGTCCACTCTCGTCAATAATTTGAACAGCTGGATCTTTCACTTCTGCTTTCACACGACGGTCCAATTCTTCGATGATTGGTACCAAGTGAGGAACCACTTCTTGCAAGAATTCAAGAGGCCATTTTTCAAGGGCTTCAGCAAGGATTGTGTGGTTAGTATAGGCGGTCATGCTACGAACGATTGAGATTGCTTCGTCAAGCTCGATACCACGAGCAGTCAAAAGACGAATCAATTCAGGGATAACCATTGATGGGTGAGTATCGTTGATTTGTACAACCGCGTAGTCAGCAAGGTCATGCAAGTTGCTTCCTTTTTCGATTGCTTCTTCGATGATCAATTGCGCACCGTTTGAAACCATGAAGTATTGTTGGAAGATACGGAGCAATTCACCTTGACGGTCACTATCATCTGGGTAAAGGAAAAGAGTCAAGTTGCGAGCGATGTCTGTCTTGTCAAAGTTGATACCGTCTTTAATGATTGAAGAATCAACTGAATCCAAGTCAAACAAACGCAAGCGGTTCTTAGTTTCTGTCTTGTAACCAGGTACATCGATATCGTAAAGAGTTGATGTCAATGTGAAGTGAGCAAATGGCACTTGGTAGCTACGGCTTGAGCGAACCAACCAGTTTTGCTCTGTCAACCATGCATTTGGAATTGTTTCTTGTTGGTTATTTTTAAGAACTTGTTGGAAAAGACCGTAGTGGTAGTTAAGACCAACACCGTCACCGTTCAAACCAAGAGTAGCAATTGAGTCGATAAAGCAGGCAGCCAAACGTCCCAAACCACCATTACCAAGAGATGGTTCCAATTCAACTTCTTCAACTTCGATCAAATCTTTACCTGCAGCTGCAAGTTCTTTTTTAACATCGTCGTAAAGACCAAGGTTGATTAAGTTGTTTGACAAAAGTTTACCAATCAAGAACTCAGCTGAGATGTAGTAAACTTTTTTCTTACCAGTGTTAACTGGTTTTTTGCTACTTGCAAGCTTGCTGTAGTTAAGAAGAGCCAGGTAAAGCTCTTCATTGCTACATTCTGCAATGGTTTTATTGTAACGATTTTGTACAAATTCTTGTAGTGATAACATGTTTAAGGTGTCTCCTGATATTGTATTATTTCTTTAATTCTACCAAATTTTCATTGATTCGGCGATAGATTGTTGTCAAGTCAAGCAAGCCTTCCTCGACAGCTGGTGTCAATTGATCGTCAGTCATACGCCAAGACCAGTTTCCACCAAGGGTAGATGGGAAGTTCATACGAGCTGCCTCATCTAATTCTAGCAAATCTTGCATAGTTGCAATTGCCATGAAGCTAACTGATGAAAAGACTGTACGAAGCATAGCATGTGGCACTGTTTCGTATTCTTTACGGTTAGTGTAGCGCGCCATGTACTCACGAGTCGCATCATCGATCTCGTTACGGTACCAACCAAGGACCGTATTGTTATCGTGTGTTCCTGTGTACATAACTGAGTTAGCAGGTGCTAAGTGTGGGCTATCGATACTTTCGTCTTCTGGGTTGAAAGCAAATTGAAGAATCTTCATTCCTGGGAAACCAGTACGTTCACGCAACTCGATAACTTCATCAGTCATGAAGCCAAGGTCTTCAGCGATGATGTTGAGCTCACCAAGTTCTTCCTTAACGGCTGCAAAGAGTTTGTAGCCAGGACCTTTCACCCACTCACCAGGTGCTGCCGTATCAGAACCAGCAGGGATTTCCCAGTAAGATTCGAAACCACGGAAGTGGTCGATACGAACGATATCGTAGATTTTGAAGCTTTCACGCAAGCGTTCAATCCACCATTTGTAGCCGTCTTTATCCATTGCTTCCCAGTCATAGATTGGGTTACCCCAAAGCTGACCAGTTGCAGAGAACTCATCTGGTGGGCATCCTGCGATGCAAGTCGCCTTACCGTTGACATCTGTCTTGAAGAGATGTGGATTTGCCCACATATCGCTTGAATCTTCCGCTACGTAGATTGGCATGTCTCCAACGATTTCGATGTGATTGTCGTTAGCGTAAGCTTTCAATTTCAACCATTGTTGGAAGAAGAAGTATTGAGTCACACGGTGGTAAACTAACTTGTCTGCCAATTGCTCACGGTAGCTTTCAAGTGCTGAAGCTTTACGAGCACGAGCATCTGCATCTGGCCATTCAGTCCAAGCAAGATTGTCAAAATGCTCTTTGATAGCCATATATTCTGCAAAGAGTTCAAGCCATGATTGGTTGTCTTGAGCAAATTTCTCAAAATCTTTAACATCTCCTACTTCCAAGAAACGTTTTACCGCTTTTTCTAAAAGAGGACGACGTGCATAGTAGATTTTCGCATAATCAACTTCAGACGCATCACTACCAAAGTCAACCCCTTCAAGGTCACTTGCTTGCAACAAGCCTTGTTCCACCAAGATATCTAAATCGATAAAATGAGTGTTCCCTGCGAAGGCTGAGAAAGATTGGTAAGGAGAATCTCCGTAACTAGTTGTCCCTAGTGGAAGGATTTGCCAGTAACGTTGTTTTGTGCGAACCAAGAAATCAACGAAGTCGTAAGCACTTTTACCAAATGATCCGATTCCGTATGCTCCTGGAAGAGAAGAAATGTGCATCAACACACCACTTTGACGTTTTTTCATAATAAGCACCTCGTGTGTTTATAGTTAGATATTACATTTTTATGAACGCAAACGTTTGCGCTATTACTAGTATAGCTTATTTTCTTGATAAATGCAAGCGGTTTTAAATAACTTTTTGATTATTTTTTAAAAATTTTTCTTCTTACTCGTATATATATTCTTTCAGGAAGCAAACAAAATAGGAATAAGGCTTTCACTTATCTTATTAAGCAAAAATAAAGTGAGAATCCTCTCTACTTTCCATTTGTAAATTAGGCAATCGTTTTCCCAACTTTTTTAAATTTAAAACAAAACCGATTTTTGGGATTTTCTACTATTATAAACAAATAAAACGCTTACCCTTTTCGTGAATTTTTTTTTAAAATTTTTACAAAAAACACTTGCAACCGCTTTCCGATTGTGCTATACTAGTCCCATAAAGGAAAACGTTTGCGTTTCCTCATTATAAAATTTGTTATTCTTTAGGAGGAATACACTATGTCATCTAAATTCATGAAGAGCGCTGCTGTGCTTGGAACTGCTACACTTGCTAGCTTGCTTTTGGTAGCTTGCGGAAGCAAACCTGCTGAAAAAGCTGCTGATGCTGGTTCATCTGAAGCGAAAGAAATCACTCTTTACGTTGAAGACCAATACAAAGCTTTTGCTGAATCAGCTGCAAAAGCTTACGAAAAAGAAGCTGGCGTAAAAGTGACTATCAAAACCGGAGACCAAATGGGTGGTCTTGACAACCTTTCTCTAGATAACCAATCTGGTAAAGCTGCTGACGTTATGATGGCACCATACGACCGTGTAGGTAGCCTTGGTACTGACGGCCAACTTTCAGAAGTTAAATTGAGCGACGGCGCTAAAACAGATGATAAAACTAAATCTCTTGTAACAGCTGCTGACGGTAAAGTTTACGGTGCTCCTGCCGTTATCGAGTCACTTGTTATGTACTACAACAAAGACTTGGTAAAAGAAGCTCCAAAAACATTTGCTGACTTGGAAAACCTTGCTAAAGATAGCAAATACGCATTCGCTGGAGAAGATGGAAAAACTTCTGCTTTCCTAGCTGACTGGACAAACTTCTACTTTGCATACGGACTTCTTGCTGGTAACGGCGGTTACGTATTCGGACAAAACGGTAAAGACTCTAAAGACATCGGTCTTGCAAACGACGGTTCTATCGCAGGTATCAACTATGCTAAATCTTGGTATGAAAAATGGCCTAAAGGTATGCAAGATACTGAAGGAGCTGGAAACCTAATCCAAACTCAATTCCAAGAAGGTAAAACAGCTGCTATCATTGACGGACCTTGGAAAGCTAAAGCCTTCAAAGACGCTAAAGTAAACTACGGTGTTGCAACTATCCCAACTCTTCCAAACGGAAAAGAATATGCTGCATTCGGTGGTGGTAAAGCTTGGATCATCCCATCAAGCACTAAGAACCTTGAAGCTGCTCAAAAATTTGTAGACTTCCTTGTTTCAACTGAAGAACAAAAAGCCTTCTACGATACAACTAACGAAATCCCAGCTAACACTGAAGCTCGTTCATACGCTGAAGGTAAAAACGATGAGTTGACAACAGCTGTTATCAAACAGTTCAAGAACGCTCAACCAATGCCAAATATCTCTCAAATGTCAGCTGTTTGGGACCCAGCTAAAACAATGTTGTTTGAAGCTGTAAGTGGTAAGAAAGATGCTAAAACAGCTGCAAACGATGCTGTAACATTGATCAAAGAAACAATCAAACAAAAATTTGGTGAATAAAAAATTTGTTCAAGGGGGGTGGAATTCAAATCCCCCTTTGAATTTATCAATAAAAAACATATATAGTTTAGGTTTTGATTAGAAACCAGTATCCTATGAAAGGAGTTATTATGGAAAAGCAACAACCTAGTAAAGCAGCCCTGCTGTCTATCATTCCTGGGTTAGGACAGATTTACAATAAACAAAAAGCCAAAGGTTTTATCTTCCTTGGTGTAACCATCGTATTTGTCCTTTATTTCCTAGCACTTGCAGCCCCTGAATTGAGCAACCTCATCACTCTTGGTGACAAGCCAGGTCGTGATAATTCCCTCTTCATGCTGATTCGTGGTGCCTTCCATTTAATCTTTGTAGTTGTTTATGTACTCTTTTATTTCGCAAATATCAAAGATGCACATACAACTGCTAAACACATTAACAATGGTATTCCAGTAGCACTTACCTTTAAAGAAATGGTCAAAGGAATCTATGAAAATGGTTTCCCTTACCTCTTGATCATTCCATCTTATATTGCAATGACTTTTGCGATTATCTTCCCAGTTATCGTAACCTTGATGATCGCCTTTACTAACTACGACTTCCAACACTTGCCACCAAACAAATTGTTGGACTGGGTTGGTTTGACTAACTTTACGAATATCTGGAGTTTGAGTACCTTCCGTTCTGCCTTTGGTGCCGTTCTTTCTTGGACTATCATCTGGGCTTTGGCAGCTTCTACTTTACAAATCGTAATCGGTATCTTCACAGCTATCATTGCTAACCAACCATTTATCAAAGGAAAACGCATCTTCGGTGTTATTTTCCTTCTTCCTTGGGCTGTCCCAGCCTTCATCACTATCTTGACATTCTCAAATATGTTTAATGATAGTGTCGGTGCTATCAACACTCAAGTCTTGCCGATCTTTGCTAAATTCCTTCCTTTCCTTGATGGGGCTCTTATCCCTTGGAAAACAGACCCTACTTGGACTAAGGTTGCCTTGATTATGATGCAAGGTTGGCTTGGATTCCCATATATCTACGTTTTGACTTTGGGTATCTTGCAATCTATTCCTAACGACCTTTATGAAGCAGCTTATATTGACGGTGCTAATGCTTGGCAAAAATTCCGCAACATCACTTTCCCAATGATCTTGGCTGTTGCGGCACCTACTTTGATTAGCCAATACACCTTCAACTTTAACAACTTCTCTATCATGTACCTCTTCAATGGTGGAGGTCCTGGTAGTGTCGGAGGGGGAGCTGGTTCAACAGATATCTTGATCTCATGGATCTACCGTTTGACAACAGGTACATCTCCTCAATACTCAATGGCGGCAGCTGTTACCTTGATTATCTCTATCATTGTCATCTCAATCTCTATGATCGCATTCAAGAAACTACACGCATTTGATATGGAGGATGTCTAAGATGAATAACTCAATTAAACTCAAACGTAGACTGACTCAAACCCTTACTTACCTCTACTTAATTGGCCTATCAATCGTGATTATCTATCCACTTTTGATTACCATCATGTCAGCCTTTAAAGCAGGTAACGTCTCAGCCTTTAAACTAGATACTAATATCGACCTCAATTTTGATAACTTTAAAGGTCTCTTCACTGAAACCTTGTACGGTACTTGGTACCTCAACACTTTGATTATCGCCTTAATTACTATGGCTGTTCAAACAAGTATTATCGTACTTGCTGGTTATGCTTATAGCCGTTACAATTTCTTGGCTCGTAAACAAAGTTTGGTCTTCTTCTTGATTATCCAAATGGTGCCAACAATGGCCGCTTTGACTGCCTTCTTCGTTATGGCACTTATGTTGAACGCCCTTAACCACAGCTGGTTCCTCATCTTCCTTTATGTTGGTGGGGGTATCCCGATGAATGCTTGGCTCATGAAGGGCTACTTCGATACAGTGCCAATGTCTCTAGACGAATCTGCAAAACTAGACGGTGCAGGACACTTCCGCCGCTTCTGGCAAATTGTTCTTCCACTTGTTCGCCCAATGGTTGCCGTACAAGCTCTCTGGGCCTTCATGGGACCTTTTGGAGACTATATCCTCTCTAGTTTCTTGCTTCGTGAGAAAGAATACTTTACTGTTGCCGTAGGTCTCCAAACCTTCGTTAGCAATGTGAAAAACATGAAGATTGCCTACTTCTCAGCAGGTGCTATCCTCATCGCCCTTCCAATCTGTATTCTCTTCTTCTTCCTACAAAAGAACTTTGTTTCAGGACTTACAAGTGGTGGCGACAAGGGATAATATATCCCCGCCACCCTTTTTCATTTTATACTCTTCGAGAATCTCTTCAAACCACGTCAGCTTCACCTTGCCGTAGTACGGTTACTGACTTCGTCAGTTCTAACCACAACCTCAAAACAGTGTTTTGAGCAACCTGCGGCTAGATTCCTAGTTTGCTCTTTGATTTTCATTGAGTATTAGCGATTGTTACTGTAAGTAATACCCTTACAACAAGCAATTTTTCTCCTAGACTTGAAATAAAGCACATTTCTCTATATAATAATACTCATATAGAAAACACCTTTTAGAAAGATACCTATGCTTCCATATCCATTTTCCTATTTTTCAAGTATTTGGGGATTTCGTAAGCCCCTGTCCAAACGTTTCGGGCTCAACTGGTTTCAGCTTCTCTTTACCAGTATCTTCCTGATCAGCTTATCTATGGTACCTATTGCCATCCAAAACAGCTCGCAGGAGACTTATCCGCTAGAAACCTTTATCGATAATGTCTATGAACCATTGACAGATGAGGTTGTCCAAGATCTCTCTGAACACGCTACAATTGTTGATGGCAAATTAACTTATACTGGAACAGCTAGTCACGCGCCTTCTATTGTGATCGGTCCAAGTCAAAGCAAGGAATTACCTAAGGACTTGCAACTGCATTTCGATACGAATGAGCTCGTCATCAGCAAGGAAAGTAAAGAACTGACCCGTGTCTCTTACCGAGCGATTCAGACTGAGAGTTTCAAAAACAAAGACAGCTTGACCCAAGCCATTTCTAAAGACTGGTACCAGCAAAATCGTGTCTATATCAGTCTCTTCCTAGTTCTCGGTGCCAGCTTCCTCTTTGGTTTGAATTTCTTTATCGTCTCTCTAGGAGCGAGTCTTCTCCTTTATATCACTAAGAAATCACGCCTCTTTTCATTTAGGACCTTTAAAGAGTGCTACCATTTTATCTTGAACTGTTTAGGATTACCTACTCTGATTACGCTTATTTTGGGCTTATTTGGCCAAAATATGACAACTCTGATTACTGTACAAAACATTCTTTTTGTTCTGTATCTGGTCACTATCTTTTATAAAACGCATTTCCGTGATCCAGATTACCATAAATAGGAGATTTTTATGCCCGTTACGATTAAAGACGTGGCCAAGGTTGCTGGTGTTTCGCCTTCAACCGTAACCCGTGTTATTCAAAACAAATCAACCATTAGCGACGAAACTAAAAAACGCGTTCGCAAGGCTATGAAGGAGCTCAATTACCACCCCAACCTCAACGCTCGTAGCTTGGTAAGTAGTTATACCCAAGTTATCGGCTTGGTCCTTCCTGACGACTCAGACGCCTTCTATCAAAATCCTTTCTTCCCATCTGTCCTCCGTGGTATCGCCCAAGTTGCTTCTGAAAACCACTACGCTATTCAGATTGCAACAGGTAAAGATGAAAAAGAGCGCCTTAAAGCTATTTCACAGATGGTTTACGGCAAACGTGTGGATGGTTTGATTTTCCTTTATGCCGAAGAGGAGGATCCCTTGGTCAAACTGGTCGCTGATGAGCAGTTTCCCTTCCTCATCCTAGGAAAATCCATTTCACCCTTTATCCCTCTTGTCGATAATGACAATGTCCAAGCCGGTTTTGATGCAACCGAATATTTTATCAAAAAAGGCTGCAAACGAATTGCCTTCATTGGAGGGACTAAGCGACTCTTCGTAACACAAGACCGTTTAACAGGCTATGAGTCCGCCCTCAAACAACACCAACTGCCTATTGATGGAAATTTGACCTATTTTGCAACGGAGTTCTTAGAAGAAAAAGGGTATCAATTTAGTACACTCCTCTTTCAGCATGATCCACAGATTGATGCTATCATTACAACCGATAGTCTCCTAGCCGAAGGGGTCTGTGACTATATTGCTAAGCACCAACTGGATGTCCCTGTTCTCAGCTTTGACTCGGTCAATCCTAAGCTCAACTTGGCAGCTTATGTTGATATCAATAGCCTAGAACTTGGTCGTGTTTCTCTTGAAACTATCCTCCAGATTATCAACGATGCTAAAAGCAATAAGCAAATTTGTTATCGTCAGTTAATTGCCCATAAAATTATCGAAAAATAAAAACCAGCTCACGCTGGTTTTTTTAGTTACTAATTTTCTGTTTCAACGAACCGTCCCAGAATATGAACATTCTCAGATACAGAGACAAAGGCGCTTGGATCCACCTGTTTCATAATCTGTTTAAATTCATTAAACTCTGCACGGGTAATGACAGTGATTAAAACTGCCTTTCTTTCGTGATTATAGGTTCCTTCTGCATCGTGGATCATGGTTGCACCGCGGTGCAATTTTTTATGGATTTTTTCAATTACCTTGTCTGGATGATTGGTCACAATCATGGCCTGCATGCGTTTTTGCTTGGTAAAGACAGCGTCTGTCACACGGCTAGAGACAAAGATGGTAATCATAGAGTAGAGAGCGTATTTCCAACCAAAGGTCAAACCTGCTATCAGCATGATAGTCCCATTTACCAAGAAAGAAATACTACCGACATTCTTACCCGTTTTCTTGCGAATGGTCAGGCTGATGATATCCGTCCCACCACTGGAGATATTGTTGCGAAGAGCAAAACCAATCCCCAAGCCCATGACAACACCCCCAAAAAGGGCATTGATAATGGGATCCTCCGTCAAGGTCGCCACAGGGACGAACTGGATAAAGAAAGAACTCATGGATACCGTGATAAAGGTAAAGACTGTGAACTTATGCCCAATCTGATACCAAGCCAAGACCATCAAAGGAAAATTAATGGCGTAGAAGGTCAGCGAAATCGGAATGTGAAAACCAAACCAGTGATTACTCAAGGCAGAGATAATCTGTGCCAGACCTGTTGCACCACTCGAATACACATGCCCTGGTTGGAAAAGAAATTGACCGCTACTGCTGATAAAAAACCATAGACCAGAGAGGCCGAAATCTTCTCATCATATTTTTCGCGAGAGATGCTTTGTAAGACACGTAAAATTTTTATCTGATGAGCAAAGCGGCGCAGATAATAGCGCCACCGCTTAATTCGTTTTGCTTGTTTCATCTTCTTCTACTTGTAAGCTGAGTTCCTCTAGTTGTTTAAGAGCTACTGTTGAAGGAGCTTGTGTCATTGGGTCAGTTGCCTTGTTGTTCTTAGGAAAGGCAATGACTTCACGGATATTTTCTTCTCCAGCAAGCAACATAACAAATCGGTCAAGCCCGATAGCCAAACCACCATGTGGTGGGAAACCATAGTCCATGGCTTCAAGAAGGAAGCCAAACTGGTCATTTGCTTCTTCAGCTGAGAAACCAAGAGCCTTGAACATGCGTTCTTGAAGGTCTTTTTGATTGATACGAAGGCTACCACCACCAAGCTCATAACCGTTCAAGACAATATCGTAAGCAATGGCACGAACCTTAGCCAAATCACCTTTTAATTCGTGAGCAGTCTCTTCCTGTGGAAGTGTGAATGGATGGTGGGCGCTCATGTAGCGACCTTCTTCTTCAGACCATTCAAACATTGGCCAGTCAACCACCCAAAGAAAGTTGAATTTATCACTATCAATCAAACCAAGCTCTTTGGCAATACGTCCACGAAGGGCACCAAGAGTTGCATTTGCTACCTCAAGCGTATCTGCCACAAAGAGAACGAGATCCTTATCTTCAAGACCAAGTGCTGCTGTCAAATCTGCTTGGATGCCAGTCAAGAACTTGGCAACTGGTCCGTTTAGTTCTCCATCAACTACCTTGACCCAAGCAAGACCTTTGGCACCATACTGTTTGGCTACTTCCGTCATCTTGTCGATGTCTTTACGTGAATAATTGTCCGCAGCGCCTTTGACCACAATGGCTTTTACAGCAGGTGCTTCTGAAAAGACTTTAAAGTCTACACCTTTGACCACTTCTGTCAAGTCCTGAAGCAACATGTCAAAACGAGTATCAGGTTTATCAGAACCGTAAAGAGCCATCGCATCATCGTATTTCATACGAGGGAATGGAAGCGTCACTTCGATGCCTTTAGTTTCCTTCATGACACGCGCAATCAAGCCTTCTGTGATATCTTGGATTTCTTGCTCAGTAAGGAAAGATGTTTCCAAGTCGACCTGGGTAAACTCAGGCTGGCGGTCACCACGCAAGTCCTCGTCACGGAAACATTTAACGATTTGGTAGTAACGGTCAAAACCAGCATTCATCAAGAGCTGTTTCGTGATTTGTGGACTTTGAGGAAGAGCGTAAAAATGCCCTTTATTAACACGAGATGGCACCAAATAGTCACGCGCCCCTTCAGGAGTTGACTTAGAAAGGAATGGTGTCTCCACGTCGATAAACTCCAACTCATCCAAGTAGTTGCGGATAGAGTGGGTCACCTTAGCACGAAGTTTAAGATTTTCCAACATTTCTGGACGACGAAGGTCAAGGTAACGGTAACGCAAACGTGTATCGTCATTGGCCTCAATGCCATCCTTAATCTCAAATGGGGTTGTTTTAGCTGTATTAAGCACTGTCAGAGCTGTCACGTTTAACTCAACTGCACCAGTTGGCAACTTATCATTAGCTTGCTCACGCGCAGCGACCTGACCAGTTACCTCGATAACAAATTCGCTACGAAGGCTTTCAGCTGTTGCCATAACCTCTGCAGAGACTTTTTCAGGGTTGATAACCAACTGCATAATTCCTTCACGGTCACGAAGGTCGATAAAGATCAAACCACCAAGGTCACGACGACGGCCAACCCATCCTTTCAAGGTCATTTCTTGTCCGATGTGTTCCTCACGAACACGACCAGCATACATACTACGTTTCATTATTTCTCTCCTCTTTTATTCTGTTACTATTTTACCATAAAAGCGCAGGCTCTTCATGAAAATCAGCAGAAAAGTTTGCCTGTCTTTAAAAATCAAGTGAAGACTCTAAAAATTAACGCCCATACAAAAATCCGATGAAGTTCACCGGACTCTTTTATTTTGAATTGTTGCCTGCTTTACGTTTTTCAGCAATTTCGGCTGCCTTTCGAGGCAAGACAATCTCCGTTGTGTAAGCTGTCCCAAAGCGCAAGACACCTGCAATAGGGGCAAAGACAACTGCTAGATAGTTGTAGAAGAAATCTCCCTTGAAAGCATAAGCTAGCGCCCCAATGATGAAAAATAGAACGACTGCTTGAATCACTGCTAATAAAATTACTCGTTTCATGTGACCTCCTGACTCTATTATAGCATGAGAATCATCAAAAAGCTGACTAAATTATTCAAAGCGTGGAGAGAAATACTGTAGACCAGACCTTTTCTGCTAATATAAGCCAAGCCCAAGCTAAAACCAAGACTAGCATAAACTAAAAATTGTTGCACATCTCCTGGGAAATGAATCAAGGCAAACAGAACACTAGATACCAGAAGAAACAGAACCTGTTTGCTCTTGTCCTGCTTAGGAAAGAGATAGCGTGCCAGCATCCCTCTAAAGATGAGTTCTTCCGTCAAAGGAGCAAAGACCACCACCATAAAGAAACCAAATGCAGGCTGTTCCACTGTCAGTTGAGATACGATTTGTTGACTGACCGACGGATCTTCTGGTAAAAAGAACTGGGCTGTAATAGCCACTAGCAAAACCAGAGTAGGCAACCAGATATGACGATTAAAAGCAGTCGTCTGGATGCTAACCTTTTCTGTCTGATACCATCTGTAAACTCCATAAACATAGGCCCCTGACAGGACGACATAAAGTGGTAAGACTCCAAAGATTGAAGCCCCTAGTCCAAGAGCTGACAGCGCCATGCTCTGAACCAGACCATAGATAAAGTAAAAGGATAGAATGGCTAGAAGAAACCAGCCGAGGTTTTTAAGTAGTTTCATATAAATCTCCTATCTTGCTTTATAGCTATTTTTCAATACAAAGAGGTTCGCTATTCCTAACACAAGTACCCAGGCAAGTAACATACCAATATTAGAAAAAGATATTTCCCCACCTTTTTTATTTAAAAGATTTACAATTGGACCAATAAAAGAGTAATCCAACACTTTCTGAACCGTATCATTTTGAAGAGCAATCATGGGTAAAAAAGAGACGATAAACACAGGAAACATACTATAAACTTGCGCTTTAGACTGAGTATCTGACACTGCACCGATTAGAAGGTTGAGAAAAATAACACTAATAGCTGCTAAGACCAAATAGATAACATAGGCCAATAAGTAACCTGATACATCCACTTTAAAATAGATTGGTAGTAAAATCATTCCAAGCAACATAATCAACAGAGGGAGAATGAGCATACTGAAAGTATATTCTGTTGCTGTCACACCACTTAGGATGAGTGATTTAAGATTGCGCTTTTCCTTATCTTCTGCCATCATAATCGATACCATATAACCACTTCCCATGCTCAAGACCATCGTCAAACTCATAGAAAGGAAATACGTACTCAATTCTCCACTCTTGTTTAAGAACTCATTATATAGAACAGCCAGTCCAAAAGGCAACAATAGAGTCGCCAACAAAGTTGAATTGCTGATAAGAACTTGTAATCTTAACCATAGTAGGGCATTTAATTTTCTAAACATCTAACTTTTCTCCTGTCAATCTGATAAAGATTTCTTCTAAAGTTGGCTCACAAGAGTGAACCACCATCAAATCTGTCGTGTCTAAATGTGGTAATTCATCAAATGGAACTATCTGTTCTCGTCCGTCGTTATAAACCACACGTACTTTCTTATCCACATGGTACTTCTGGATGATATCTTGCGGACTTCCATACTCTATTAGGTTACCCTTATTCAAAAGAGATAAGCGATCACAAAGCAGAGTTGCTTCATTCATATCATGCGTGGTCAGAAAGATAGTTGTCCCCGCCTGCTTTAATTCTTGAAGTAGGGTATGAATCATCTTAGATGTTGTAGGGTCTAAGCCACTGGTTGGCTCATCTAGAAAGAGAATCTTAGGAGCATTAAGAAGGGCACGGGCCAAGAACATTCGTTGTTTCATTCCAGTAGATAACTTTTCTGCGATAATATCTTTAGCATCTGCCAATCCAACCTGTTGAAGCACCTGAACTACTCTATCTGACTTGAGACCATATAGCTTAGCATAGATGAGAAGATTTTTGTAAAGACTCATCTTTTCATAAAAACCACTGCCATCACTAACTATACCAATTTGTTCCAAATCCTTTGAGGTTAAATCTTGAGAATTCTTGCCTAACAAAACTGTTTTACCTTGATCTGCAGCCAACTGACCTGTTAAGACATTGATCATGGTTGTTTTACCTGAGCCAGAAGGTCCAAGAAAACCAAAGATTTCACCTTCCTTAATCTCAAAAGAAATCTGATGAAGAGCTTTTTTGCTCCCAAAACTTTTGCTTACATTTTCAACACGAATCATAGAAACTCCTTTATTTGAAATAACGTTTTACCATAGGTAACTGCATCACATTGATATAAATATGGATCGCTCCGACAAGTACGAAAGCTAGTAGCTGAATCTCTCCTGTCAGTAAGGAAAAGAGAGCAATCAGAAAGTACAAGGTTGGCAAGACATACTGATGTAATTGGAATAAAATCCGAAAACTCTGTTCCAAATTAGCCTGGCGCTCCCCTTCATCGTAAGAATTGACATAGCCTAAGATATCCTTTGGCATAGAGAAAAATACCAAATCAAACTGGCGAACAATCGCAATGGTTTTATAAAAATATTTTTGAACATTAAAAATCAATACTAATCCCAAAAAAGAAAGAGATAAGGTTAGATGGCTTCCATTTAGTACAACCATTTCACTTGCTGAAATGAAGAGAGCCAATAAAATCGCTACGTTTGTAATATTAAAAGCAATGCTTCCAAACTCAAGATTCCGATACATTTGCACATAATAGGTTTCATTCAGGTCATCATCCATTTCCTCTTGATACAAGGAGTGAAATTCTCTGCTTTTCTTTAAGAAATTGAAAGTCAAAAGAATACTAATGAAAGCTATCAGTAAACAAATAGCTGATATCCAGGGTATAAAGACTTTTACATCTAAAATGATTGCGTGGGATTCGGCAGCATCCTTAAACATCCCTACAAAACCTCCAAAGAAACCTCCAAAGACAACAGACATTAAAAATAACAATCCACCTTTATTTTTCTTTTTCATTTTCATTCTCCTTTTTCACTCGCTAAATTGTTTGCTTTCTTTTCAATCCAGTCAACGACTGGGATAAGAGCAAAGTAGGCCCAAACAAATTGGTTACTTTGATATGGATTAAACCAGCCTAAGTCTATCCCAATCAATAGAAACACGCTGACTAATAGAACTGTGACCACTACATAATAAATCACTTTGTACTTGTTCATCACTCATCCTCCTCCAAGCGAAATACCGATTCGACTGTTTCGTTGAAAATCTGAGATATTTTCAAGGCAATCACAACTGACGGGGTGTATTCGTCCCGTTCTAATAGGCTAATGGTCTGCCTCGAAACTTCTGCCAACTTGGCCAGTTCGGTTTGATTGAGACCATCGCGAGCCCGAAGCTCTTTTAGACGATTTTTTAGTTGCATGTTACACACCTACTTTCCGTCAAATTCAACGGTTTGGATATCCTCAATGCGTTGTAGTTTGAATTTTTCTTTTCCCTTTTTATCAACACGGCGTAGCTTGACCCATTCCTCATCAACATCCACAACTTCCCAGTTGTCTGTTCCAAACACTTGTCCAATGATTGTTGGTTTCTTCCCAATCAATTCTTTTAATAATCTTGACATTTCTTTATTTCCTTTCTGTTTTTGCTCAATTCTTTTGATTTTATTCTCCAGTTTCTTGACCTTTTGGGAATGGTAGATATAATACATAATCACAAGAGGTACAAATCCTAATGCCCACATAATCGTTCCTTTCTCCTTTTCTCTTAACTTGAATTTATTGTAACATATCTTTTTCTTTTTGACAATCATATTTGTCAAAAAGTTTATGATTTTTGTCATTTTGCAAAAGAAAAAGGTCAGGAGTAAGGTCCTGACCAGTTTATCTACTATTAAAAGCCTAGTTTTTCAAAGATTTCTGAGAAGTTTTGGCTGATAGCCTCAAGTGATACTTGCACTTCTTCTCGTGTTTGGTTGTTCTTGACCGTCACTTGTCCGCTTTCGACTTCGCTCTCGCCTAGAGTGATGAGAGCCTTAGCCGCAAAGACATCGGCTGACTTGAATTGAGCTTTGAGCTTACGGTTGAGGTAATCACGCTCTGCTTTGAATCCTTGTTGACGAAGGGCTTGCACCAACTCCAAGGCCTTGACATTTGCTCCATCACCCAAGACTGCGATATAGACGTCTAGGGCGTTTTCGATAGGGAGGGCCACACCTTGCTTTTCAAGAATGAGAAGCAGGCGCTCTACACCAAGTCCAAAACCAAATCCAGCAGTTTCAGGGCCTCCAAAGTAAGAAACCAAACCATCGTAACGACCACCCGCACAGACTGTCAAGTCATTGCCCTCAATCTCAGTGATAAACTCAAAAATGGTGTGGTTGTAGTAGTCCAGACCACGCACCATATTGGTATCGATGATATAGTCTACTCCAAGATTTTCCAACATCTGACGTACAGCATCAAAGTGGGCTTGGCTTTCTTCATCAAGGAAGTCCAAGATAGACGGTGCATTCTCTACTGCTACCTTGTCTTCTTTTTCCTTAGAGTCCAAGACACGAAGAGGATTTTCCTCCAAACGACGCTGGCTATCCTTAGACAAGGTCTCCTTGAGCGGTGTCAAATAGTCAATCAAGGCTTGACGGTAGGCCGCACGACTCTCAGGATTTCCAAGAGTGTTAAGGTGCAATTTGACACCTTGGATGCCGATTTCTTTCAAGAAATGGGCTGCCATCGCGATTGTTTCCACATCGGTAGCTGGATTGCTAGAACCAAAACACTCAACACCAATCTGGTGGAATTGGCGCAAACGACCTGCCTGTGGACGCTCATAACGGAACATAGGGCCCATGTAATAGAACTTACTTGGCTTTTGCACTTCTGGGGCGAAGAGTTTATTTTCCACGTAGGAACGGACAACTGGCGCTGTTCCTTCTGGGCGGAGGGTAATATGGCGGTCACCCTTGTCATAGAAATCATACATTTCCTTGGTTACGATATCGGTCGTATCTCCGACAGAGCGACTGATGACCTCGTAATGCTCAAAAATAGGCGTGCGCACTTCTGCATAGTTATAGCGCTTGAAAATCTCACGGGCAAAGCCCTCAACGTACTGCCACTTGGCAGACTCAGCAGGTAAAATATCCTGCGTTCCTTTTGGTTTTTGTAATTTCATAGGGAATCCTCTTTAAACTTAATAGTCTTATTTTACCATAAATAGAGGGATTAAAACAGTGAGAGAAGAAAATCTCAAGAGAGTCTTTTCAGAAAATTCATCAAAAACTTGCCAAATTGTCAGAATTATGAGAAAATAGAGGATATTTATCACGTGGAGGGACTGTAATGAGAGAGGATATCAAAATCAATGACCGTGCTTTGGCCTTGCAAGACCAAATTATCGAAAAGCTAGAGAAGGTTTTTGATACAGATGTGGAATTGGATGTTTACAATCTAGGGTTGATTTATGAAATCAATCTGGATGAAACAGGTCTCTGCAAGATTGTCATGACCTTCACCGATACAGCCTGCGATTGCGCAGAAAGTTTGCCTATCGAAATCGTCGCAGGTCTGAAACAAATCGAGGGTATCGAAGATGTCAAGGTTGAAGTTACCTGGTCGCCTGCCTGGAAGATTACACGAATCAGTCGCTACGGTCGCATTGCCCTTGGACTGCCACCTCGTTAATACTCTTCAAAAATCTCTTCAAACCACGTCAGCGTCGGCTTGTCGTAGATATATGTTACTGACTTCGTCAGTTCTATCCACAACCTCAAAACAGTGTTTTGAGCAACCTGCGCCTAGCTTTCTAGTTTGCTCTTTGATTTTTATTGAGTATAAGCAGGCAAATCACTTTTGAAGATGAAAAAAAAGCAAGCTAAAATTGGCTTGCTTTTTAAGTTTATTTTTTACCTGACTTGTCCATATTCCAGAAGTCTGTCACGGCTCCGCGTGAAGCAGATGATACGATGTGAGCATATTTACCGAGGACACCACGGCTGTAAAGTGGTGGCAAGGTTGTTTCTGCCTTGCGTTTTTCAAGTTCTTCTTCGGATACGGCCATAGATATTTCTTTGGTATCTTGGTCAACCGTAACGATATCGCCTGTACGAAGGTAAGCGATTGGTCCACCATCCTGAGCTTCAGGAGCGATATGTCCAACAACCAGACCATAAGTACCACCAGAGAAACGACCATCTGTCAAGAGGGCAACCTTGTCTCCTTGACCTTTACCGACGATCATTGATGAAAGTGACAGCATCTCAGGCATACCAGGACCACCTTTAGGTCCAACGAAACGAACAACGACTACATCGCCATCAACGATTTCATCTGTCAGAACGGCCTGAATCGCATCTTCTTCTGAGTCAAAGACCTTAGCTGGTCCAACGTGACGACGAACTTTAACACCTGATACCTTGGCAACTGCACCGTCAGGAGCAAGATTCCCGTTCAAGATGATAAGCGGACCGTCCGCGCGTTTTGGATTTTCAAGGGGCATGATAACTTTTTGACCTGGTGTAAGGTCTGCAAAGTCAGCCAAGTTTTCAGCTACAGTCTTACCAGTACATGTAATGCGGTCTCCATGAAGGAAACCATTTGCCAAGAGATATCTCATAACCGCAGGCACACCACCGACTTCGTAGAGATCTTGGAAGACATACTGACCAGATGGTTTCAAGTCAGCCAAGTGAGGCACACGTTCTTGGATCATATTGAAGTCCTCAAGTGACAAGTCAACGTTGGCAGCATGGGCAATGGCAAGCAAGTGAAGAGTGGCATTTGTAGAACCACCGAGAGCCATAGTTACAGTGATAGCATCTTCAAAGGCTTCACGAGTCAAGATATCTGATGGCTTGAGACCGAGCTCCAACATCTTAACAACAGCACGTCCTGCTGCTTCGATGTCTTCTTTCTTGTCAGCTGATTCAGCTGGGTGAGATGAAGATCCTGGTAAACTCATACCGAGAACTTCGATAGCAGTCGCCATGGTATTAGCTGTGTACATACCACCACAGCCACCAGGGCCAGGGCAGGCATTACATTCAAGACGTTTCACGTCCTCAGCTGTCATATCACCGTGGTTCCATTTTCCGATACCCTCAAAAACAGAAACCAAGTCAATATCTTTACCATCAAGATTTCCAGGTACAATGGTTCCACCATAAGCGAAAATAGCTGGGATATCCATATTGGCAATGGCAATCATAGAACCAGGCATATTCTTATCACAGCCACCGATAGCGACGAAGGCATCCACATTGTGACCACCCATAGCCGCCTCGATTGAGTCTGCAATGATATCACGAGATGTCAAAGAGAAACGCATTCCAGGCGTTCCCATGGCAATCCCGTCTGCTACAGTGATAGTCCCAAACTGCACAGGCCAAGCACCTGCCGATTTGACACCTTCTTTGGCTAATTTCCCAAAATCATGTAAGTGGATGTTACATGGTGTGTTTTCCGCCCAAGTCGAGATTACTCCCACAATCGGTGTTTCAAAGTCCTTATCTGTCATACCAGTCGCACGAAGCATGGCACGGTTTGGTGATTTTACCATACTGTCATAAATGCTACTGCGGTGACGCTTATCTAATTCAGTCATTTGTTCCCTCCCATTTCAGTTTTTACTATTATAGCACATTTTAAAAGCAATGAACAGAAGAAAATTCTTGAATTTTCAGAAAATTCTATACAAAAATATTTTCTTTAAAAATGTTACATTTATTTCTTGACTTTATAAATTAAAGTGATATCATTTAGATATCAAATAATAGGAGGTCATTCTTATGACTGAAAAACTAATCAATTCAAAACCAAATGGTGTATTCGCATTGATTCTCATTGAATTGGCGCTCGTACTCGGTATCTTTATATTTATAATGGGTGTTGGTTCGGAAAACATTTTTGGAATTATTATCGGACTTTTATTAAGCTTAATTGCAGGCCTAGCTCATGCTGGTTTAAAAGTTGTCAAACCTCAGGAAGCTCTGGTTTTGACCCTTTTTGGTAACTATACAGGTACCATCAAAGAACCTGGTTTTTACTTTGTTAATCCCTTCAGCGTAGCAGTCAACCCTGCAAATCACACTAGACTGGGACAAAGTGGTGATGTTAGCACAAAATCTCCTTTGTCAGGAATGAAATCATCAAATGGCAATGATGTAAACATTGAAATTGGCAAAAAACAGATTTCCCTCAAGGTTATGACCTTGAGCAATTCTCGCCAAAAAATCAATGATTGTCTAGGAAATCCCGTAGAAATCGGGATCGCGGTAACTTGGAGAGTTGTTGATACAGCCAAAGCAGTCTTCAATGTGGACAACTACAAAGAATATCTTTCATTGCAATGTGATAGCGCCCTCCGAAATATTGTCCGCATCTATCCTTACGATGTCTCTCCTAATGTGGATACTACAGGTGACGGGCAAGCAGATGAAGGTAGTCTCCGTGGTTCTAGTGAGATTGTAGCTAACCGTATTCGTGAGGAAATCCAAAGTCGTGTTGAGGATGCTGGCTTGGAAATCCTTGAAGCACGTATTACTTACCTAGCTTACGCTCCAGAAATTGCTGCTGTCATGCTTCAACGCCAACAAGCATCTGCCATTATTGATGCCCGTAAGATGATTGTGGATGGTGCTGTAGGAATGGTTGAAATGGCACTAGAACGACTCAATGAAGGGGAATTGGTCGAGCTTGACGAAGAACGAAAAGCTGCCATGGTTTCAAATCTCCTAGTCGTTCTCTGTGGCAATCATGATGCACAACCAATTGTCAACACAGGAAGTCTTTACTAAAGATGGCTGAAGCTAAAAAAAAGCAGATCCCCCTTCGACTCTCAACAAAGTTATACGCTGCACTCGCATCATGGGCAGAAGATGACTTTCGTTCAGTCAATGGACAAATCGAGTATCTCCTCACAGAATGTGTCAAACAACGGAAGAAAGACGGAAAATACGTATCAGAAACCATTGACGAACCATTTGAGATTGATATTTAACACCTTCTCCTGTCTGCTAGGACTGACAGGAGAATTTTTTCATCTTTTTTTGTCAAGTAACTTTACTTTACAAAAAAAATGTGTTATTCTAATATGGTTGATGAAAATCAGTAGATTGAATCGAATATAAATACCTAAAGGAGAAATCAAAATGGCAGTACCTGCACGTCGCACTTCAAAAGCGAAGAAAAACAAACGTCGTACACACTACAAAGTAACAGCTCCATCTGTAAACTTTGACGAAACTACTGGAGATTACTCACGTTCTCACCGTGTATCACTTAAAGGATACTACAAAGGACGTAAAATCGCTAAAGCTGCATCAGCTGAATAATAGAAGGGAGATACCATGCGCGTAAATATTACACTTGAACACAAAGAATCTGGTGAACGCTTGTACCTTACTTCTAAAAACAAACGTAACACTCCAGACCGTCTTCAATTGAAGAAATACTCACCAAAACTTCGCAAACACGTTGTGTTTACAGAAGTTAAGTAATAGGTCATTCCGTTTCATGACTTACACCCTATTAGTTAGACAAAATATCTAGCTAATGGGGTGTTTTATTATAAAACTAACTTT
>NZ_CAKAKP010000007.1:0-103013 GCF_916700555.1 Streptococcus sp. Marseille-Q5112 | reverse complement strand
ATGCTATATCCTTGTTTTCTAAGTTTATAGATCTGAACTTTATCATCATAAGTTAATTTCATAATAAAAACACCCCAAAAGTTAGATTTTTTCTGTCTAACTTTTGGGGTGCAGTTCAAAGCTGGTTTCTTTTTTATTATTAGATGACATGGCGCTCAAAGGCATCGTCTGAAATCCCTTGTTCCAAGATGAGTTTTGCCCATTCTTTAGCAGAAAAGAGGCTGTGATCCTTGTAGTTTCCGCAAGATTCGATAGTTGTTCCAGGAACATCTTCCCAAGTAGTGGTTTCAGCGATTTCCTTGAGCGAATCCTTGATAACAGCTGCAATTTCAGCACTGGTGTGGCGTCCCCACATAATCATGTGGAAGCCTGTACGGCAACCAAATGGTGAACAGTCAATCATGCCGTCAATGCGAGTACGGATGAGTTTGGCTAAGAGGTGCTCGATAGTGTGAAGGCCAGCAGTAGGGATAGAGTCTTCATTGGGTTGCACTAAACGAATATCATAATTGGAGATGATGTCTCCTTTTGGCCCTGTTTCTTCCCCAATCAAGCGGACATAAGGTGCTTTAACAATGGTGTGGTCAAGTTCAAAACTTTCGACAATAACTTCTTTTGACATGGTAAATCCTTTCAGTTTTCTCTTTTTATTATAACATAAAGCCGGCTCTTGAGACAGAGAGAAAACCTCTCCGAGTGTGGAGAGGTTGAAATCTTTATTTACGATACAAGCGGTCGTATTGGTAGTAAGGGTCAAAGGTTACGTTGATACCCAGTTTACGAAGGACATTCTTATCTTCATCAGTCAAGATGATGGTTGAGTGGGCTTCGCTTCCTTTGAGGTTGCCAAGTTCTTCCATAGCACGAGCAGCATCAGAATTTTCTGTAGCTGTGATGGCAAGTGCAATCAAAATTTCATTTGAATGCAGGCGTGGATTGCGACTACCCAGATGATCGATTTTAAGACCTTGGATCGGTTTGACGACTTCAGGCTCGATGAGTTTTACTTCCTTGGCAATGTCAGCTGATTTCTTGATAGCGTTGATCAAGGCAGCGGCTGTAGGACCAAAGAGCTCTGAGTTCTTACCAGTGACAATTTCTCCGCTTGGCAATTCAAGGGCTAGGGCTGGTCCACCAGTTTCTTCTGCTTTTTGACGTGCAGCAACAGCAACCTTGCGGTCTGCAGGTGTGATGCCGAGGTCGTTCATGAGCAACTCAATTTTTTTGACAGCAGCTTCGCCAACTTTTTCGGCTTTGAAATCAAGAACAGTTTGATAGTAACGGCGGATGATTTCTTGTTTAGAAGCTTCGACAGCAGCCTCATTATCTGTAATAGCGAAACCAACCATGTTGACACCCATGTCTGTCGGTGAAGCGTATGGAGATTTACCAAGGATACGTTCTAACATGCGCTTGAGCACTGGGAAAATCTCGATATCACGGTTGTAGTTGACAGTGGTTTCTCCATAGGTTTGAAGATGGAAGGGGTCAATCATGTTGACATCATCAAGGTCAGCTGTGGCAGCCTCGTAGGCCAAATTGACTGGGTGATGAAGGGGAAGATTCCAAACTGGGAAGGTTTCAAATTTAGCGTAGCCAGACTTGATACCATTGATTTGGTCGTGGTACATATTGGACATACAAGTTGCCAATTTTCCAGAACCAGGTCCAGGAGCGGTCACGACAATCAAGTTGCGACTGGTTTTGATGTAGTCGTTTTTCCCCATGCCTTCTGGAGAAATGATGTGATCCATATCTGTCGGATATCCTTTGATTGGATAATGAAGATAAGAATCAATTCCATTTTTCTCAAGCTGATTGCGGAAGGCATCTGCAGCGGGTTGGCCAGCGTACTGTGTGATGACAACGGAGCCAACAAAAATCCCTAATTCATTGAATTTGTCAATCAAACGAAGAACTTCTTGGTCATAAGAAATGCCCAAGTCACCACGTGCTTTGGAATGTTCGATATTGCTAGCATTAATAGCAATCACAACCTCAACCTGCTCTTTCAATTCTTGTAAGAGCTTGATTTTGTTGTCAGGCTCATAACCAGGAAGAACGCGAGCAGCGTGGAAATCTTCTAACATTTTGCCGCCAAACTCCAAGTAGAGCTTGCCGTCAAATTGGTTAATGCGCTCCAAAATGTGGTCGCGCTGTAGATTCAAATATTGTTCAGAACTAAAAGCTTGTTTTTTCATTTTTTTACCTCTGACCTCTATTATAATAAAAAATTGGAAGTTAGGAAACTATGGAGTTAAAAAAGGAATCAAAAAGATTAGGCAAACGCTTGCATAAAATTTTAAAAAGCGCTATCATAGATTACAGATTATTAAAATAATGAGGTAAGAAGATGCAAGAAAAATGGTGGCACAATGCCGTAGTCTATCAAGTCTATCCTAAGAGCTTTATGGATAGCAACGGAGATGGAATTGGCGATTTGCCAGGAATTACCAGTAAGTTAGACTATCTAGCCAAGTTAGGAATTACAGCGATTTGGCTTTCTCCAGTTTATGACAGTCCTATGGATGATAATGGCTATGATATTGCTGATTATCAAGCGATTGCAGCTATTTTCGGAACCATGGAGGATATGGACCAACTGATCGCGGAAGCTAAGAAGCGTGATATTCGTATCATCATGGACTTAGTGGTCAATCATACCTCAGATGAGCATGCTTGGTTTGTCGAGGCCTGTGAAAATCCTGATAGCCCTGAACGAGACTACTATATCTGGCGGGATGAACCCAACGATTTAGATTCTATCTTTAGTGGTTCTGCTTGGGAATACGATGAAAAGTCAGGTCAATACTATCTCCACTTTTTCAGTAAGAAACAGCCTGATCTCAACTGGGAAAATGAAAAACTTCGTCAGAAAATCTATGAGATGATGAACTTCTGGATTGATAAAGGCATTGGTGGTTTCCGCATGGATGTCATTGACATGATTGGGAAAATTCCTGACGAGAAAGTAGTCAATAATGGTCCTATGCTCCACCCTTATCTCAAGGAGATGAATCAGGCGACCTTTGGAGATCAGGATCTCTTGACAGTAGGGGAAACATGGGGAGCAACGCCAGAGATTGCCAAGCTCTACTCGGATCCAAAGGGGCAAGAATTGTCTATGGTCTTCCAGTTTGAACATATCTGTCTTCAGTATCAGGAAGGGCAACCTAAATGGCATTATCAAAAAGAGCTGAATATAGCTAAGTTGAAAGAGATTTTCAACAAATGGCAGACAGAGTTAGGAGTTGAGGACGGTTGGAATTCGCTCTTTTGGAACAATCATGACCTCCCTCGTATCGTCTCAATCTGGGGAAATGACCAAGAATACCGCGAAAAATCTGCCAAAGCCTTTGCCATCTTACTTCATCTCATGAGAGGAACTCCTTATATCTACCAAGGTGAGGAGATTGGGATGACCAACTATCCGTTTGAAACACTGGACCAAGTAGAAGATATTGAATCCCTCAACTATGCGCGTGAAGCTCTTGAAAAAAGTGTTCCGATGGAAGAAATCATGGACAGTATCCGTGTCATTGGACGTGACAATGCCCGTACTCCGATGCAATGGGATGATAGTAAAAACGCTGGTTTCTCAACAGGTCAACCTTGGTTGGCAGTCAATCCAAACTATCAGGCAATCAATGTTCAAGAAGCACTGGCAAATCCAGATTCTATTTTCTATACCTATCAAAAACTCGTTCAAATCCGCAAAGAGAATAGCTGGCTGATTCGAGCTGATTTTGAATTGCTTGAGACGGCTGATAAGATCTTTGCTTATATTCGTAAAGATGGAGACCGTCGTTTCCTAGTTGTGGCTAACTTGTCCAATGAAGGGCAAGACTTGACCGTAGAAGGAAGCGTCAAATCGGTATTAATTGAAAACACCGTGGCTCAAGAAGTTTTTGAAAAACAAATCTTGGCTCCATGGGATGCTTTCTGTGTGGAATTACTATAAGCATTTTTTGCAGAAAAATTTAAAATTGAAATCGTATAAAAACAAGGGAGGACTGTATGAAAGACAGAAATCCTTTGTTTTTTTATGGCAAAAGTTTATAAACTTTCATTCTAGAAATTCAATTAACTTTACAAATTCCCACTGTTTTGGTAAAATAAATCTATGTTATAAAAACTAACATAAAGGAGAAAGAAGATGAATACAAAAAAGCGTGTTCTTAGCGCAGGCCTGACTTTTGCGGCTGCCTTGCTTTTAGTTGCTTGCGGACAATCAGGTTCAGATACAAAAACTTACTCATCAACCTTTAGTGGAAATCCAACTACATTTAACTATTTATTAGACTACTACGCTGATAATACATCGATTATAACCAACCTAGTTGATGGTTTGCTTGAGAATGATAATCACGGGAACCTAGTTCCATCTTTGGCAGAAGACTGGTCTGTTTCAAGCGACGGTCTGACTTATACCTACAAATTGAGAAAAGATGCCAAATGGTTTACGGCTGATGGTGAAGAGTACGCCCCAGTCAAGGCACAAGATTTTGTGACAGGGATCAAGTACGCAGTAGACAATAAATCACAGGCCATTGACTTGATTCAAAACTCGATCAAGGGTTTGAATGATTATATTACAGGAGTGGATTCTGACTTTTCTAAGGTTGGGGTGAAGGCCATTGACGACCAGACTGTTGAGTATACTTTGGCACGACCGGAACCGTACTGGAATTCAAAAACAACCAATAGTATTCTTTTCCCAGTAAACGAAGAGTTTTTAAACTCAAAAGGGAAAGATTTTGGTACTTTATCTCCAGATAGTATTCTTTACAGCGGACCTTATTTGTTAAAAGATTTTACATCAAAATCATCGATCGAGTATGTGAAAAATCCGCATTACTACGATCACGATAAAGTATCGATTGAACACGTAAAATTGGCTTATTTTGATGGCTCAGACCAAGAATTGACTATCCGTAACTTTGAAAGTGGAGCTTATTCTATCGCTGGGGTTTATCCAAATAGTTCTAACTTTGCCAAGACCAAGGAAAAATATAAGGATAATATCGTCTATAGCTTGCAGGATAAGACTTCTTGGTACTTCAATTTCAACGTTAACCGTAAGGCTTACAACCATACGTCTAAAACGACAGATGAGCAGAAGAAGTCAACTGAAACAGCTGTCTTGAACAAAAACTTCCGCCAAGCGGTGAACTTTGCCTTGGACCGCACAGCCTATTCTGCTCAGTCAAATGGGGAAGAAGCAGCTAGCAAGACTCTTCGTAACACCCTAGTGCCTCCAACATTTGTCCAAGTTGGAGACAAGACCTTTGGAGAAGTAGTCGCTTCTAAATTGGTTAACTATGGCACAGAATGGTCAGGTATGAACCTGGCAGATGCTCAGGATGCCTATTTCAACAAAGAAAAAGCCCAAGCAAAATTTGCGGAAGCTAAAAAAGAAATGGCAAGTCAAGGTGTGACTTTCCCAATTCACTTGGATGTTGCAGTTGATCAGACAAGTAAAAATGCTGTGACAGGCATGAACTCAGTTAAGCAGACCCTTGAGTCGGTTTTAGGTGCTGATAACATTGTCATTGATGTTCAGCAACTGTCAACAGATGATTTTAATAACGTAGCCTTCTTAGCACCGACACCAGCTGATCGAGACTATGATTTGAACTTTGATGGCTGGGTAGGTGATTACCAAGATCCGTCAACTTATCTCAATCCTTTCAATGCAGAGGATGGATTCTACCTCAAGATCTTTGGTCTAGATGCTCAGGAAGATAAAGCTAAGATTGCTAGCTTGGGGCTTGATACTTACACCAAGATGCTCAAAGATGCAGATAGTGAAAATAAAGATGTAGCCAAACGCTATGAAAAATATGCTGAAGCACAGGCTTGGATGATTGATAATTCTCTGATTATGTCAGCTATGTCAAGCGGTGGAACAGCATCTGTAACCAAAGTAACGCCATTTACAAGAGGTTATTCACTAGTCGGCATCAAGGGTGACGGCAATAACTACAAGTACATGAAACTGCAAAAAGATACTGTGACAACCAAACAGTTTGAAGAAGCTAAGACTAAATGGGAGCAAGAAAGCAAAAAAGCAATCGAAAAAGCTCAAAAAGAAGCAGAAAATCATGTTAAATAAAGATGAGCGAGGTTCCGTAAGGGACCTTGTTTGTTATATTTTTGATTCGTATTCCTCTGTCTATGAAACGAGAATGTCAAAATAGGAAGCGATAGATACTATACAGGTTATAAAAAAACAATTATTCCTTCGGAGTGCATTTAGAAGATGTATTGAAAACGCTGATAAAAAAAGGAATAAATGGAAATTATTTCATGATTGTGATATAATAATTCTGATAATCAACATATAGGGGAAAACTATGAATAAACGTTCAAAAAGAGCCCGTTCGGGTAAAGTTAAGCGGAGCATTAATATAGCTTTATTAACCATTTATGTATTATTGGGTGGTTTTTTGCTGTTCTTGATTTTTAGACATAATGTATTGGCGTTTAGATACCTGAATGTCATAACGGCAACTGTAGTGATTTTGGTCGCTTTAGCGAGTCTGCTTTTGATCATTTATAGAAAAGCAGAAAAGTTTACAATTTTCTTTTTAACACTAGCTATTTTAATGAGTTCAGTTTCTTTTTTTGCACTGCAACAATTTGTCGGCTTTACTAGTCATATCAATTCTACGTCAAATTACTCAGAATACTCAATGAGTGTTGTTGTTCTGAAAGATAGTGACGTTCATAATGTCACGCAATTAGATAGTGTTACAGGACCTACGGATACTGATAATGATAATATTCAAAAATTGATAGCTGATATCAAAACTAGTCAGAGCAAAGAATTGACGGTTGAACAAAGCACCTCATACCTTGCAGCTTATAAGAGCTTGGTATCAGGTGAAGCAAAAGCGATTGTCTTAAATAGCGTCTTTGAAAATATTATAGAATCTGAATACCCTGATTACGCATCAAAAATTAGGAAAATCTACACTAAAAATATCACCAAAGAAGTAGCTGCTCCTAAAGTTTCTAAGAACAAATCCTTCAATGTCTATGTGAGTGGTATTGACACTTACGGACCAATTAGTTCAGTTTCTCGTTCAGATGTCAACATTTTGATGACTGTTAATCAAGATTCAAAAAAAATTCTATTGACAACAACCCCTCGAGATTCTTATGTTCCGATTGCTGACGGCGGGAATAATCAAAAAGATAAGTTGACTCATGCAGGTATTTATGGAGTAGACTCCTCTATTCATACTTTGGAAAATCTTTATGGAGTTGATATTAACTACTATGTTCGCCTGAACTTCACTTCGTTTTTGAAGTTGATTGACCTTTTAGGCGGTGTAGATGTGTACAATGATCAAGAATTTACTGCTCATACAAATGGGAAGCATTATTCTATAGGGAATGTTCATTTAGATTCTGAACAAGCTCTTGGGTTTGTTCGTGAACGCTATTCGTTGGCTGATGGTGATCGTGACCGTGGTCGTAATCAACAAAAGGTTATTGTCGCAATCATTCAGAAATTAACTTCTACCGAAGCCTTGAAAAATTATAGTGATATTCTTCAAGGTTTGCAAGATTCCCTTCAAACAAATATGCCGATCGAAACGATGATGGATTTGATTAATGCTCAATTGGAGAGCGGTGGTAGTTATAAGGTTAACTCCCAAGACCTCAAAGGTACAGGTCAAATGGGACTTCCTTCTTATGCTATGCCAGGTAGTAACCTCTATATGATGGAAATCGATGATAGTAGTTTAGCAACTGCTAAAAGTGCGATACAAGATGTGATGGAGGGAAGATGATATGATTGATATCCACTCTCACATTGTCTTTGATGTAGATGATGGTCCAAAGTCTATAGAAGATAGTGAAGCTCTTTTAAGAGAAGCATATAATCAAGGAGTTAGGATGATTGTTTCAACTTCCCATCGTCGAAAAGGGATGTTTGAGACTCCAGAAGAAAAAATAGCGACGAATTTTTTAAAGGTTCGTGAGATTGCTAAAGAAGTGGCAGATGATTTGGTCATTGCTTACGGAGCAGAGATATACTATACTCCAGATGTTCTAGAAAAATTAGAAAACAAGCGCATTCCTACTCTCAATAACAGTCGTTATGCTTTGATTGAATTTAGTATGAATACACCCTATCGCGATATTCATAAAGGATTAAGCAATATTTTGATGTTGGGGATTACCCCGGTGATTGCTCATATTGAACGTTATGATGCTCTGGAAAACAATGAAAAACGTGTTCAGGAACTGATTGATATGGGATGCTATACGCAAGTAAATAGTTCTCATGTTCTAAAACCTAAGCTCTTTGGTGAAACCTATAAATTCATGAAAAAGAGAGCCCAATATTTTTTGGAGAGAGACCTGGTTCATGTCATTGCAAGTGATATGCATAACCTAGATAGTAGACCCCCTTATATGGAGGAGGCTTATCAGATTATTTCTAAAAAGTATGGTAGGGGCAAGGCGGAAGAGCTATTTGTAGAGAACCCTAGGAAAATTATAATGGATCAAATAATTTAGGAGAAAATATGAAAGAACAAAATACTATGGAAATCGATGTATTTCACCTATTTAAAATTCTTTGGAAACGAAAAATTCTAATTGCATTAGTAGCAATTGTAGCTGGAGCTTTAGCTTTTGCCTATAGTGCTTTTATCGTTAAACCGGAGTTCACTAGTACTACACGGATTTATGTAGTCAACCGTAATCAGGGGGATAAACCTGGTTTGACAAACCAAGACTTGCAAGCTGGATCATACTTGGTTAAAGACTATCGTGAAATTATTTTATCTCAAGATGTTTTGGAAAAGGTTACATCTAATTTAAAATTAGATCTATCACCAAAAGATTTGGCTAAAAAAGTCAAAGTAACTGTACCAGTCGATACTCGTATCGTATCTATTTCCGTTAATGATAGAGTACCTGAGGAAGCTAGTCGTATTGCTAACTCCTTGAGAGAGGTAGCTGCTGAAAAGATTATCAGTATCACACGCGTTTCTGATGTTACAACACTTGAAGAAGCTCGTCCCGCTATAGCACCATCTTCTCCAAATATTCGTAGAAATACAATTATAGGTCTGCTTGGAGGAGCAGTCTTTACAGTTGTCGCTGTTCTTGTCGTTGAACTGGTTGATACACGAGTGAAACGTCCAGAGGATATTGAAGATGTTATGCAAATTGCATTGTTGGGAGTTGTTCCAAATCTGGATAAATTGAAATAGGAGAGAGATATGCCGACATTAGAAATAGCACAGAAAAAATTAGATCTGGCCAAAAAAGCGGAAGAATACTATAATGCCTTGCGTACGAATATACAATTGAGTGGAAATAATTTACAAGTAATTTCTATCACTTCTGTAAAACCGGGTGAAGGAAAGTCAACGACTTCTACAAATATTGCTTGGGCATTCGCGCGTGCAGGTTACAAGACCCTGTTAGTAGATGCTGATATTCGTAATTCTGTCATGTCAGGTGTCTTCAAATCACGTGAAAAAATTACTGGATTGACAGAATTTTTATCTGGAACAACAGACCTATCTCATGGTTTATGTGATACCAATGTTGAGAATCTATTTGTGGTTCAAGCTGGGTCTATCTCACCCAACCCAACTGCTTTATTGCAAAGTGAAAATTTTAGCACTATGATTGACACACTTCGCAAGTATTTTGATTATATTATTGTTGATACAGCGCCTATTGGTATCGTAATCGACGCCGCTATTATTACACAAAAATGTGATGCATCTGTTTTAGTTACTGCGGCAGGAGAAGCTAACAGAAAAGATGTTCAGAAGGCTAAAGGTCAATTGGAACAAACGAATAAACCATTCTTAGGAGTTGTATTAAATAAATTTAATACTTCAGCTGAGAAATATGGTTCTTACGGTGAGTATGGTTCTTACGGTAAAAAATAAAGGATAGGCTAAGGAAATAGTTGTGGAAAAGAAGGAGATAAAAATATCTCATAGAATTTAAACTGTTTTAGTTTACTACATGAGAGGGGATTTTAAGTGAAACGGAATAACGTTATCTATATTAGTTTTAAAAGAATTATGGATCTTATTATTGGATTTCTTGGAACTATATTTATAGTACTGCCTTCTTGTTTAATTATTTTTATTATTTACAAAATAAAAGGATATAAGGGAAGTATCTTTTTTACACAATATAGAGCAGGTCTTGGAGGGAAAAAATTTAAAATTATTAAATTCAGATCAATGGTTGAAAATGCAGAGGAAATCTTGGAACTTAATGAAGAACTGTATGAAAAATATAAAAAAAATAGCTATAAATTACCTCCAGATGAGGATCCAAGGCTTACAAATATTGGTGATTTCATAAGAAAAACTAGTATTGATGAACTTCCTCAATTTATAAATTTATTGCTAGGTGATATGAGTCTTATTGGACCGAGGCCGATTCTTGATAATGAGTTAGACGAGTATACTGAGGAAGAACGTAGAATTTTATTATCTGTCCGTCCTGGTATCACTGGTATATGGCAAGTTTCAGGTAGAAGTGATGTGTTCTACCCTGAACGCTGTGAAATGGAATTGTATTATCCTAAAAATCAGTCATTTTGGTTGGATATTAAAATTATCTTTTTAACCATAAAACAAGTTTTAACTAGAGAAGGGGCACATTAAGTATAGGTTTTTTTGCTATTAAGGAATGTGATATTTAGAAAATGAAATTGAGTACGAATAATATGACTTTGGTATTCGATTTCATTTTTTAAATTAGGAAAAGTATTTATTAATTGTTAGTCTGATAATCTTTTTAATCGAAATATTAAATAGAATGTCAAACTATGCAAATTACCTTCAATAAATGTAGGAAGTTTAACTGGGTTTTAAAATGACAAAAAATTATAAAATTATCGTTGCAACACACAAGAAATTTACAATGCCTGATGATACTGAACTTTATTTACCTATTCATGTTGGTAGTGAAGGAAAAGAGAAATTAGGATACCAATGTGACAATGAAGGGGACAACATTTCCTGTTTGAATCCCTATTATTGTGAATTAACTGGACTTTATTGGGCATGGAAAAACTTAGAATGTGACTATCTTGGATTGGTACATTACCGTCGTTATTTCACATCGAAGAGTCAAGCTTATCGTGAAGAGATCAATATGGATAGCATTATTTTATCTAAATCAGAGGTCGAAAAAATGATGCTGGACTATGATGTTGTTGTTCCCTGTAAAAGAAAATACTATATTGAGACTCTCTATTCTCACTATGAACATACTCATGATGGAGCTCATTTAGATGTCACTCGCCAAATCATTAGTGAGTTAAATCCTGATTATATTGATACATTTGATAAAGTGATGAAACAACGTAGTGGCTATATGTTTAACATGTTTATTATGTCAAAAGATAATGTAGCTGCATATTGTGAGTGGTTATTTCCGATTGTTGATGAACTTTATAGACGAATAGACATAGAAGGGTATTCTGCTTTTGATGCTAGATTATTTGGTCGTGTCAGCGAAAGACTATTTAATGTTTGGTTGGCTAATCAAGATTTACGAATAAAAGAAACTCCTTTCATATATATGGAGAGGATTGATTTGATTCAAAAAGGGAAGTCCTTTTTGCAAGCTAAATTCTTTGGAAAAAAATACGGACAGAGTTTTTAAATTATGATTTTATTATTACTTACTTTTTTAATTTTTTTAGTTTTCCCTGTTTTATCTTTGTTTTTAAGTATGTTAGGAGTAGTAAACGACAGAAGGTTTTCGGTAACTTATTTAGTGCTTGCGTGTTTATCGATTTCTATAATAGCTTTACGTTATATCCCTCATCCATTAGATGATGGAGCATTTCATTTTAGAGCAATACAAGTGCTAACTAATTTTGATAGCATTATTTCAATGTTTCAAGCTTTTGCATCAGGGTTTAAAGTTGGTAGATATGATTATGGTTCAATTCCTGTATATACTTCGTTGATGTATTTAGTTAGAAATACACATCACTATAGTTTGCTTAGTTTTTTCTCTGCTTTCGTGACTTATTTTAGTTTTGGTTATGTTGTTGTTGATTTGTTCAAGTCTTATAAAACATACTCTAAAGCAACAAATGCTTTGATTTTAATTACAGTTTTGTTATTAAATAATTATAGATATACAACGAGTGGTATGAGATTTTGTATGGCAATATCGCTTGTGATGTTGATTTTGTATTTGGAATCGAAATATAATTATACAAAGTATTGGATGATGTTTTGGTATATAGTCCCAATATGTATTCATTCAGCTGTTATTTATTTTGTCGCTCTGAGATTCATTTTTTTCTACCTAAAAAAGATTACGGTAAGTAAGAGTTTATTCGTTTTATTAGGTTTTCCAATTATAATAAAATTATCACCAATATTTTCGGAATGGACAGGTGTCAGCTTCTTTCAATCTTTTATTAGAAAAATTGATATCTATTCCGATAACGCATCGTATTCAGAGCTCTTTAATACTACTCTAACAATGAGGTTGTATATTGGTGTGGTTATAATGATTTTATTTTTAATTCAATATTTGATTTTGAGTAGAACTATTAAAGAGATTAATGATTGGAAAATATCTTTTGTCAAGATGACTTATTATTTAACATTATTATCAATGGGATCTATACCGTTTCGAAATATATATGATAGGAATCTTTTTTTACTCTTGCCAATGATTGTAATTTCTTCATTCATATTGTTTACATACCGAGAACAGTTAAAAATCTTATCGAATCGTAGCCTAGTTTATGGCATAGAGCTTAGCTTGCTTGGTATATCGTTGATCACAGGTTTTTTCTATAATAAGAATTTCCCTTTTGATTTTATCGATTATAGTAAAACGGATCTTCTTTTAAAGAACATTTATCAGTTCTTTTTAGACTTGCCTTTTACTTAGGAGGATATGTATGTCAGATATCAAAATTATCCAAGATAAGATTCTATCCATCTTAAAAGAATTCATTAGCATTTGTGAAGAAAATAACCTGACCTACTATGCTCTAGGTGGGACCTTGTTAGGAGCGGTACGTCATAGAGGATTCATACCTTGGGATGACGATATTGATATCGGTATGCCTAGAGAAGATTATGAAAAGTTTAAAAAACTAGCCCAAGATCTGTTGCCAAGTAATTATAAATTTTTGAGCGAAGACACTGCTGGCTATAAAAAAGCTTTCTCTGTGATTCGAGATGATTCAACAAAGATTATTATGAATTATAGTAAAGAAGAATTGGTAGAGAGTTTGTGGATAGACATTTTTCCGTTGGATGGTATGCCCTCTAATGTTTTAAAGAAAAAAATTCATTCTTTGAGATACTTGAACGCAAGGATGATGGTTCAACTCTCGCAATTCAATAGTTTGGTGAATCAGAAAAAAGAAAATCGGCCATTAATTGAAAAGATAATTATTGCTTTTGCGAATGCTGTTAATATTGAGAAGATTATTTCCTTTACATGGGCTCAGAAAAAATATTTACAAACGATAAAAAAATATTCGTTTAAGGAAGATTTCGCAGGAAACTATACAGGAGCATATAAACTAAGAGAAATCGTACCTTCAGATTATTTTGGAGAACCGGTATCATTGGAGTTTGAAGGGATTGATTTGAGTTGTCCTAGTGAGTATAAAGAATATTTGGTAGCAATTTATGGAGAGAATTATATGCAGTTACCTCCAGAAGATAAGCGCAACCAACATCACTATAAGATTATATCTCTTGGTGATAATAAAGAATGAGAGTAGTTGAAACATGAAAAAAATCGCTTTAGTGAAATGGAGTATTGATAGAACGGATGGAGGACTGAAAGTAGCAACCAGCCTTGCAAATGAGTTATCAACTATGTATGAAGTTCATCTTCTCTCGATGATTTCTACAGAAAACAATTTCTTCTCGCTGAAACAATCGGTTCGATATCAGAACTTATCATCAAAGAAAATATCAATGAGTAAAAATTTTCTCGAAGCGGTCAAGTTGTTGAGAAACTATCTGAAAGAAGAGAACGTTGATATTGTTTTTGGAATCGGAATGAGTATGAATACAGTTGGTGTAGCAAGCACAATTGGTTTGAGAACAAAATTTGTTTCCTGCGACCATACAAATTCTATAGTAGATATTGATACTAAAGTTAAGAAGATACAAAGGTATATTGGAGCGAAATTTGCTGATAAACTTGTGACCCTTACTCAAGAAGACCGTGAAAATTATATAAAAAAATACGGCGTTCCTGAGGAAAGAGTTTGCTACATCTATAATTGGAAAGAGGCTATTCTTTCAGATGTATCCTATAATAAAAAATCAACTATAATTGTGACGGTTGGCCGTTTTGACTATCAAAAAGGATATGATTATCTTGTTCAAGTCGCGAAAAAAGTGTTAGCAAAAAGGTCTGACTGGATTTGGGAAATCTACGGTTCTGGAAATCAAGATGAAGTGGACAAAATTAGAAATTTAATCAATGAAAATGATTTACAGGACAAGTTAGTCATAAAAGGACTCGAAAAAAATCAGGATTTGATTTATGGAGATAAAGGGATTTATGTCATGACTTCTCGCTATGAAGGTCTACCTCTAGTTCTGCTGGAAGCACAACAATACAATCTTCCTATAGTTAGCTTTAGTTGTCCGACAGGACCGAACGAAATTGTTGAAGATGGAGTTAATGGCTATCTGGTTGAGTATTATGATACGGACAAGTTGAGCCAAAAATTGCTTGAACTGATGGGAGATGAAGCTTTGAGACAGTCTTTCTCAGAACATGCAAAAGACAATATGGATAAATTCGATAAAGATAAAATTCTCAAGCAGTGGATTGAACTAATTGAGACGATTTAGGAGATACGATGAAGGATTGTTTGTTAACAATTGTAATACCTAGTTATAATATTCAGGACTACGTTTCAAAAGGGCTGGAGTCTTTCCAACAAGTGCAATCAGATTATAAAAATAAATTTGAAGTACTGGTTGTTAACGATGGAAGTACAGACGATACTGCTAAAGTAGCAGAAGAAATATTAGCCCAAGATTCGTTGCTGGATGGCCGTGTAATTACAAAAGAAAACGGTGGTCATGGTTCAACTATCAATCGCGGTATTCAAGAAGCAAAGGGAAAATTTTTTAAAGTGATTGATGGGGATGATTGGGTTATTCCATCAGAATTTGAAAAGTTTTTAGATACTCTTGAAACTGTTGATGTAGATATGGTGATTACAGACTTTACAGAGCAGCATGTCTATAACAATACTACAGTACGAAATGACTTCGTAGACAAGTATGAAATTGGCAAAAAATACATGGGAATTCCGGATGTTCGCATCCCGATGCACTCGGTTACTTATAAGGCATCAATCTTGTTGGAAAACAAGATTCGTTTAAGTGAAAAAACATTTTATGTTGATATTCAATACACACTCTTTCCTTTGGAGTATGTTCATAGTTTCAGTTATTGGAATTATGATATTTATCAATACTACATAGGTAGACCAGAGCAAAGTATGAATATCGAGAGTATGAAGCGTAATGTCAGTCACCATTTGACTGTTACAAAATCAGTTCTAGATTATTTTACAAAAATTGAAAGTGAACCTGTTTTAAACCGAGTAGTTTCTGAAACCTTAGTTTATCTCATCAGTTTGCAGGTTGATTTGTCTTGGATGGTTAATGATTCCGAAACACTCTTGAAAGAACTATATAGCAAAATTGAGAAAAGTGCATATGACTATATTCCTACGAAAAAGTTTGACAGATTGTCTTATTTGAACTATAAGACCAAGTTTGCAATGGCCTTATTACTTAATCCAATTTTGAAGAAATACTCTAAAAAGAAAGAAAAAGAGAGAGGGGGTTAGGATGTTTATTAGCATCGTTGTTCCGGTATATAATATTGCCGACTATTTGCACTATGCGATAGATAGCCTGCTGAAACAAACCTATCAAAATTTTGAAGTGATCCTCGTCAATGACGGTTCAACAGATGATTCTTCTCGATTGTGTGAAGATTACGCTCGAGAATATGAAAATATCCATGTTTTTCACAAGGAAAATAGAGGCTTATCTGATGCGCGTAACTTTGGAGTTACAAAAGCCAACTCAGATTGGATTTTCTTTTTAGATCCAGATGATTACCTTGAAGACTATACGCTTGAATTAATAGTAAAAATACAAGAAATACATCAAGCAGATTTGATTTCAACAAAGGTAAAAGCTACTTCAAAATATAATGCTTATACTTCTTATCGATTGCAAGACTCAGACTATAAAGATTTGATTCCGGTTACAAAAGAAAAGGCTCTGGAACTAATGTTGGATGACAAAGGTGCAACGGTTTCTGCTTGTGCTAAGCTTTATCGGAAATGCATCTTGGAACGCGTTCCATTTCCAGTCGGGAAAATCTATGAGGATTTTTATGTTGTAGCAGAACATCTTGCCTTAGCTGAAAGAATCGTGATCAGTCCACTTGAAACCTACAATTACTATCGTAGGGAAGGGAGTATAGTTCGTTCAACATTTACTGAAAAAAGATATGATTTCTTTGAAGCTGTTGCAAAAAATGAGGAAGTTATTAAAAGAGAGTACATTCAGAGTCCAGAATTAAAGCAAGCTTTGCAAGTTAAAAAATTATTAGGTGGTTTTGTAGTAATTGGTGCAAAAGCTGACTCAGGCTTAAAAGATTTTTCAAAAGATAAAGAGTTGTTGAGAGTCGAAATGAGTGACTTGTTAAAAAATAATAAGTTATCATGGAAACTAAAACTAAAATACCTTATTTTTATTTTTAGCCCTAAATTGTATTTGTTGCTACGATAGTATTATATATAAATTAAATTTGATTTGCGACTAGTGTCAAGCACTTGTTAGGAAAGAGGGATTATGAAACAAGCTTATATTATAATTGCCCATAATAAATTTGAGCAATTAGAATTTTAATTTCACTATTAGATTATAAGCAACATGATATTTTTGTGATTATAGATAGTAAGGTTAGAGTTGATGAATCTACTATATAATTCGCTTAAATCCTGTACAAGATTTTCGAAAGTTATATTTGTAGATAGAACTCCTATTTACTGGGGAAGTTATTCACAGGTATCTGCAGAGATACTAGGATTTCGATGTGCGTATAACCAAGATAATTATAGTATGTTTCATTTATTGTCAGGTGTGGACTTACCTTTAGTGCCGGCTGAAGAGTTATTTGATTTTTTTGAACAACATAAATACAATAATTTTTTGAGTTTAGTTTCTGATGAAATTTTTGAATCAAATAAAGTATATGAGCGAGTTCGATTTAAATATTTGTTTTCTAACCTCTTAGCAAGAAATATCGAAAACAAGTTTTTCAGAAAGTTTGTATCATATTATCGTAAGCTAGAGATTAAAATCCAACGTTTAATAAATATTGATTGCTTTAAAAAATATAACATGGAGTTAGGTTATGCTTCGAATTGGGTATCTATTAATCAGGAGTTAGTTGGAATATTACTTCAAGAAGAAGAGAATATTAAAAAAATATTCAAAAATTCAATAGTGAATGATGAACTATTTATCCCTACTTTAATGTATAAGTATGATCTAATGGGAACTTTGTATTCTTCTTCTCCGATAACAGATGCACCAAGTGATTTTCAAGGCAATCTACGATATATTAATTGGTGGGATGGCTCTCCTTATACATGGACTGATTCTGAACATGATATAGAACAATTAAAACGTGGGAAGAGATTAGGTCATAAATTTTCAAGAAAATTTGATTTAGATAAATTTCCGGCTCTCAAAAAAGAGATTTTAAGGATTATAAATAGGACGGGTTGAGATGAAAGTATTAAAAAACTACGCCTACAATCTCTCCTATCAGTTGTTGGTAATTATACTACCTATCATTACAACTCCATATGTGACACGAGTCTTTTCATCAGATGATTTAGGATCATATGGTTATTTCAATTCGATAGTGACTTATTTTATCTTGTTAGCAACACTTGGGGTTGCAAACTATGGTACAAAGGTAATTTCAGGACATCGTAAAAACATTGAAAAGAACTTTTGGGGTATCTATTCGTTACAATTAGGTTCGACAGTTCTTTCTCTGTTCTTCTATGTTCTTCTATGTCTCTCTGTATCTTTTATGAAAAAACCAGTAGCTTATATTTTAGGATTAAGTTTACTTTCTAAAGGTTTAGATATTTCTTGGCTATTCCAAGGTTTAGAGGATTTTCGAAAAATTACAGTCAGAAATATTACAGTGAAACTAGTTGGCGTCATTGCTATTTTTCTATTTATAAAATCAGCTAGCGACCTATATTTATATGTGTTCTTGCTTACCATTTTTGAATTGTTGGGACAATTAAGTATGTGGTTGCCGGCAAGAGAGTTTATTGGGAAACCGCACTTTGATTGGGAATATGCTAAGCAGCATTTGAAGCCAGTTATCTTATTGTTTTTACCTCAGATTGCTATATCGCTCTATGTTACTTTGGATCGTACAATGCTAGGTGCTTTGGCTTCAACAAAAGATGTAGGAATCTATGATCAAGCATTGAAGCTTGTCAATATTTTATTGACCCTAGTAACTTCATTGGGAAGTGTCATGTTACCACGAGTTTCAAATCTTTTATCATCAGGGGATCATAAAGCAGTTAATAAAATGCATGAGATGTCATTTCTAATTTATAATTTAGTTATTTTCCCCATTATGGCAGGTATGTTAATTATAAACGATGATTTTGTTAACTTTTTTCTGGGAAAAGATTTTCAAGATGCACGCTATGCAATAGCTATTATGATTCTAAGAATGTTCTTTATTGGTTGGACAAATATTATGGGGATTCAAATTTTGATTCCCCATAATAAAAATAGAGAGTTCATGCTTTCAACCACAATTCCTGCCATTGTTAGTGTCGGATTAAATCTTCTCTTTCTTCCCAAATTGGGCTATATAGGGGCAGCAATTGTATCTGTTTTAACAGAGTCTCTGGTTTGGGCTATACAGTTATTCTTTACTCGCTCTTATCTAAGAGATGTTCCGATTATAGGATCTATGATAAAAATTATGATTTCATCAGGATTGATGTATGGTATTTTACTATTTGTAAAACAATTCCTAACTGTATCACCAATGATTAATGTGGGACTATATGCTATTTTGGGAGCAATAATTTATATCAGTTTGATTTTGATTTTTAAAGTGATAAATCCAAATGAGTTAAAACAACAATTATTAAAAAATAAAGGAGCATAAAATGTACGATTATCTTATCGTTGGTGCGGGTCTTTTTGGTGCAGTATTTGCCCATGAAGCAGCCTTAAAAGGAAAAAAAGTAAAAGTCATTGAAAAACGAAATCATATCGCGGGTAATATCTATACTCGTGAAGAGGAAGGAATTCAAGTTCATCAATATGGTGCCCATATATTCCATACTTCTGATAAGGAGATTTGGGATTATGTAAATCAGTTTGCAGAGTTTAATCGCTATACTAACTCTCCAGTTGCAAATTATAAGGGAGAGATTTATAATCTTCCTTTTAATATGAATACCTTCAATAAACTTTGGGGAGTTGTAACGCCAGCAGAAGCACAGGCTAAGATTGATGAGCAACGTGCTGTTTTAAATGGCAAAACTCCTGAAAATTTGGAAGAACAGGCGATTTCTCTTGTAGGTACAGACATCTATGAAAAATTGATTAAGGACTATACAGAGAAACAGTGGGGCAAGCCAACTATGGAACTTCCAGCCTTTATCATTCGCCGTTTGCCCGTACGTTTGACCTACGATAACAACTATTTTAATGATACTTATCAAGGGATTCCAATAGGTGGCTACACTCAAATAGTTGAAAAAATGTTGGATCATGAAAATATTGATGTAGAAACAAATGTTGATTTCTTTGCGAATAAAGAACAATATATGAAGGACTTCCCTAAAATTGTCTTTACTGGTATGATTGATGAATTCTTTGATTATAAATTAGGTGAACTAGAGTACCGTAGTCTTCGTTTTGAAAATGAGACCTTGGATATGGAGAATTACCAAGGAAATGCAGTTGTGAACTATACGGATGCAGAAACTCCATATACTCGTATTATTGAACACAAACATTTTGAGTTTGGGAATCAAGAAAAGACTATCATTACTAAAGAACATTCTAAAACATGGGAAAAAGGTGATGAGCCTTATTATCCAGTAAATAATGATCGTAATAATCATTTGTATAAATCATATAAAAAATTGGCTGATGAGCAAGGGAATGTTATCTTTGGTGGTCGTTTAGGACACTATCGTTATTACGATATGCACCAAGTAATTGGAGCAGCTTTGCAGTGCGTAAGAAATGAGTTAGATTAAAGAATTAAAACTGTCCCCCAGTTGCTTTTTAGAAATATGATTGATAATTCCTTGACTACCTAATGTAGTTGAGGGATTTTTGATATTATTCATATTTTTGCAAAGATATTGTTTAAAAAATAATTTTCAAAAATTCTGAAAATTCTGTTGACAAGGTTAGAAAAAGGGTATATAATGGATAGAAAAACAAAGGAGAATACTATGAAAACAAGGAAAGTATTGGCTCTTGCGGGAGTAACTTTATTAGCAGCAGGTGTCTTAGCTGCTTGTTCTGGCTCAGGGTCTAGTGCAAAAGGTGAGAAAACTTTTTCTTATGTTTACGAAACAGATCCAGATAACCTGAACTACTTGACAACTGGTAAGGCAGCAACTACTGACATTACTAGTAATGTGATTGATGGATTGCTTGAAAATGACCGCTATGGTAACTTTGTGCCATCTATGGCTGAGGATTGGTCTGTATCTAAGGACGGCTTGACTTACACTTATACAATCCGTAAAGATGCTAAGTGGTACACATCTGAAGGAGAAGAGTATGCGTCTGTGAAAGCTCAAGACTTTGTAACAGGACTTAAGTATGCGACAGATAAGAAATCAGAAGCCCTTTACTTGGTACAGGATTCAATTAAAGGTTTGGATGCATACGCTAAAGGGGAAACTAAAGATTTCTCTCAAGTTGGGATTAAAGCGATTGACGATCAAACAGTTCAATACACTTTGAACAAACCTGAAAGTTTTTGGAATTCTAAAACAACAATGGGTGTCTTAGCACCAGTTAATGAAGAGTTTTTAAACTCTAAGGGAGATGATTTTGGGAAAGCAACAGATCCAAGCAGTATCCTTTATAACGGACCTTTCTTGTTGAAATCATTGGTCGCTAAATCTTCAGTAGAATTTGAAAAGAATCCAAACTACTGGGATAAGGACAATGTTCACATTGATAAGGTAAAACTTTCATTCTGGGATGGTCAAGATACAGGAAAACTTGCAGAAAACTTCAAAGATGGAAGCTTTACAATGGCTCGTCTCTTCCCGACAAGCGCAAGTTATCCTGAACTTGAAAAAGAGTTTAAAGACAACATCGTTTATACACCACAAGATTCTACTACTTATTTAGTAGGTACTAATATTGATCGCCAGTCCTATAAGTACACTTCTAAGACTACAGATGAACAAAAGACTTCAACCAAGAAAGCTCTTCTAAACAAAGATTTCCGTCAAGCTCTTGCCTTTGGTTTTGATAGAAAAGCCTATGCTTCTCAAGTGAATGGTGCGAATGGGGCAACTAAACTGCTTCGTAACTTGTTTGTTCCTCCTACATTTGTACAGGCAGATGGAAAGAACTTTGGCGAAATGGTCAAAGACAAATTGGTGACTTATGGTGACGAATGGAGCAACGTGAACTTGGATGATGCTCAGGATGGACTCTACAATCCTGAAAAAGCGAAAGCAGAGTTTGCTAAAGCTAAGACAGCTCTCCAAGCAGAAGGCGTTCAATTCCCAATCCACTTGGATATGCCAGTTGACCAAACCAATACAACAAAAGTTCAACGTGTCCAATCTTTTAAACAATCACTTGAAGAAACATTAGGAACTGACAATGTCGTCATTGATATCCAACAACTTCAAAAAGATGAAGTTCTCAATGTTACCTACTTTGCTGAAACGGCTGCTGGACAAGATTGGGATGTCTCAGATAACGTTGGATGGGGACCAGACTACATTGACCCATCTACCTACCTTGATATTCTCAAACCATCTGTAGGGGAAAGTACAAAGACTTACCTAGGATTTGACTCTGGAACAAACAACGCTGCGGCTAAGCAAGTTGGTTTGGAAGACTACGAAAAAATGGTTGTGGAAGCTGGTGAAGAAGTGAATGACATTTCAAAACGTTATGAAAAATATGCTGCTGCCCAAGCTTGGTTGACCGACAGTGCCTTGCTAATCCCAACAACTTCTAAAACTGGTCGTCCAATGTTGTCTAAGATGGTACCATTCACACTTCCATTTGCTTATTCTGGAAACAAAGGAACAAGTGAAGCTCACTTGTATAAATACCTTGATGTACAAGATAAACCAGTGACAGTTGATGAGTATCAAAAAGCTCAAGATAAATGGATGAAAGAAAAAGAAGAATCCAATAAAAAAGCGCAAGAAGAACTTGCAAAACATGTGAAATAGATTTTAATCATCTATAGAAACTGATTGATAAAGGGTTTGGCATTCGATAGGAATGCTAAATCCTTTTTATTATGTGACAATTTTCCCCTTAATCTCAGAGTATGGTTTTGTCAGAATTAAGAAAAAAATTAGCAATTTTCCTAGCTTTTCTATTGCTTTATCTATTAAAAATTGTTATATTAAAAGTGTAATTATTTTTTATAAACGTTAAGCATTGCACTTTTCAGATAGAAAGGAGTATTTTTCGAACAAGAAATGTAAACGCTTACGAAGATTAGTGAAAGGAATCAGGAGTTAATGGATAAACGATTTTTTGAAAAACAATGTACATACAGCATTCGTAAATTTGCACTAGGTGCTGCTTCAGTTATGATTGGGGCTAGTTTTTTTGCTACTGCTCCAGTTTTGGCTAACACACCAACAGTTGGCTCAACAGATAATTTGCCAAGTGAGCTGGCTGATTTGGATAAAAAAGCGAGCGATAATGGACGGGAGTTCGATAAAGAAGCTGCAGCAGCAAATCCAGGTTCTGCTGAAACAACGGATGGACCAAAAACTGAAGAAGAGTTACTAGCTCTTGAAAAGGAAAACAAAGAAACTACTGACAAGTTGCCGAAAGAATTAGAAGGTAAAGTTGAAAAAGCTACTGATAATGGTAAAGAGGTAAATAAAGATCAATTAGCCCAAGATACTGGTAGTCTAGTTCCTGAAGATGTTGCCAAAACAAAAAATGGAGAATTGAACTATGGCGCTACTGTTAAGATTAAGACTCCATCAGGAGAAGGTAGTGGTATTGTCATTGGTAAGGATCTTGTTTTGACTGTTTCTCACAACTTTATCAAGGATCAACAAGATGGAAATATCCGTAAAGTTGTGGATAATGATAAAGGGGATGGCGATATTTTTAGTATATCCTACCCTGGTTTAGATGATGTAAAATTTAGTAAAAAAGATGTGATTCACTGGGATAGAGATGGTTATCTAAAGGGCTATAAGAACGATTTGGCTCTTGTAAGATTGCGTACAGTTCTTGAAAATGCTCCTGTAGAAGTTACTGAAAAGCCAGTTGTTAAGAAAGTTGGGGATAAAGTCAATATGTTTGGCTATCCTGCTGGTAAGTTGGCACCAGTTATTAACAGTGCTGTGGATTTTGCTGAATCTTATGGTGAAGGTGTTCAAGGAGTTGGTTATCAAGGCGGACAACCAGGTGCTAGCGGTGGCGGTATCTTTGACACGGATGGTAAATTGATTGGCGTTCATCAAAATGGTGTGGTCGGTGTCCGTAGTGGAGGGATCCTTTTCTCTCCAGCTCAATTAAAATGGATTCAAGATCATATTAAGGGAATCTCTAGTTCAAAACCAGCGAATTTAGAGGAAACTGAAAAACCAGTTGAAGAAAAGCCAAAAGCAGATAAGCCGAAAGAAGAAAAACCAGCGACAGCTAAGTCAGAGACACCAAAGGAAGTCACTCTTGAATGGCAAACTGTAGCAAGAAAAGAACAGCAAGGGACTGTTGCTATTCGTGAAGAAAATGGTGTTCGTTACAATAAGTTATCTTCAACAGATCAAAATGACAATGCCAGCAAACCAGCCTTGTTTGAAAAACAAGGATTGACTGTGGATGCAAATGGTAATGCGAATGTAGATCTCACTTTCAAAGAAGAATCTGAAACAGGCAAATCACGTTTTGGTGTTTTCTTGAAATTTAAAGATACAAATAATAATGTCTTTGTTGGATATGACAAAGAAGGTTGGTTCTGGGAATATAAGACACCAGGTAATAGCACATGGTATCAGGGAGGCCGTGTTGCAGCTCCAGTAAATGGCTCAGTGAATCATCTGACTATTAGCTTAAAATCAGATGGTCAGCTGAATGCAACAAATAATGATGTAAAGCTTTTTGATACGGTTACTTTGCCAGCTGCTGTTAATGAAAATCTTAAAAATGAAAAGAAAATCCTACTTAAAGCTGGTACATATGGTACTGAAAAGACAGTTGTAAATATCAAGACTGACAATCAGGATGGAGTTCAAAATACTGAAGCTACCGCTGAAAAAGAAACTGGAGCGGTAGTAGATGACAGTAAAGTGACTTATGATACTATCCATTCTAAAGTCCTAAAAGCAGTGATTGACCAAGCCTTTCCACGTGTCAAGGAATACACGCTGAATGGTCATACTTTACCTGGACAGGTTCAACAACTTAAGAAAATCTTGGTAAATAATCACGATATTACCCCTGAAGTTACCTATAAGAAAATCAATGATACTACTGCAGAGTACTTGATGAAGCTTCGTGACGAGAAGAATTTTATCAATGCGGATATGACTGTTCGTTTGCAAGTAGTGGACAATCAACTTCATTTTGATGTGACTAAGATTGTAAACCATAACCAAGTTACACCAGGACAAAAGATTGATGATGAAAGAAAGCTACTCTCATCTATTAATTTCTTAGGAAATTCACTGGTTTCGGTTTCAAGCGACCAAACTGGGGCTAAGTTTGATGGGGCAACTATGTCAAATAACACGCATGTCAGTGGAGATGACCATATTGCCGTAACCAATCCAATGAAGGACTTGGCTAAGGGTTATATGTATGGATTTGTTTCTACGGATAAACTTGCTGCCGGTGTTTGGAGCAACTCTCAAAACAGCTATGGTGGTGGTTCGAATGACTGGACCCGTTTGACAGCATTCAAACAAACTGTTGGAAATACAAACTATGTAGGAATCCAAAGTTCTGAATGGCAATGGGAAAAAGCTTATAAGGGTATTGTCTTCCCAGAGTACACTAAAGAACTTCCAAGTGCCAAGGTTGTGATCACTGAAGATGCTAATGCGGATAAAAAAGTGGACTGGCAAGATGGTGCCATTGCTTATCGTAGTATCATGAACAACCCTCAAGGCTGGGAAAAAGTCAAGGATATCACTGCTTATCGTATCGCGATGAACTTTGGTTCACAAGCACAAAACCCATTCCTTATGACCTTGGATGGTATCAAGAAGATCAATCTCCACACAGATGGTCTTGGACAGGGTGTTCTCCTTAAAGGTTATGGTAGTGAAGGTCATGACTCAGGCCACTTGAACTATGCTGATATTGGTAAACGTATTGGTGGTGTCGAAGACTTCAAGGCTTTGATTGAGAAAGCGAAGAAATATGGAGCTCATCTAGGTATCCACGTTAACGCGTCTGAAACTTATCCTGAGTCTAAATACTTTAACGAAAATATTCTTCGTAAGAATCCAGATGGAAGCTACAGCTATGGTTGGAACTGGCTAGATCAAGGTATTAACATTGATGCTGCTTATGACTTGGCGCATGGTCGCTTAGCTCGTTGGGAAGAATTGAAAAACAAACTTGGTGAGGGTCTCGACTTTATCTACGTGGATGTTTGGGGCAATGGCCAGTCAGGTGATAATGGTGCCTGGGCTACCCACGTTCTTGCTAAAGAAATTAACAAACAAGGCTGGCGCTTTGCGATTGAGTGGGGCCATGGTGGTGAATACGATTCTACCTTCCAACACTGGGCAGCTGACTTGACCTATGGTGGTTATACTAATAAAGGTATCAACAGTGCCATCACGCGCTTTATCCGTAACCACCAAAAAGATTCTTGGGTTGGGGATTACAGAAGTTACGGTGGTGCAGCCAACTATCCACTTTTAGGTGGTTACAGCATGAAAGACTTTGAAGGTTGGCAAGGTCGTAGCGACTACAATGGCTATGTAACTAACTTGTTTGCCCATGATGTCATGACCAAGTACTTCCAACATTTCACTGTAAGTAAATGGGAAAATGGTACACCAGTCACCATGTCTGATAACGGTAGCACCTATAAATGGACTCCAGAAATGCGAGTGGAATTGGTAGATGCTGACAACAATAAGGTAGTTGTGACCCGTAAGTCAAACGATGTCAATAGTCCACAATACCGTGAACGTACAGTAACTCTCAACGGACGTGTCATCCAAGATGGTTCAGCTTACTTGACTCCTTGGAACTGGGATGCGAATGGTAAGAAACTTCCTACTGATAAGGAAAAAATGTACTACTTCAATACGCAAGCTGGTGCAACAACTTGGACGCTTCCTAGCGACTGGGCGAATAGTAAGGTTTACCTTTATAAACTAACTGACCAAGGTAAGACTGAAGAACAGGAAGTAGCTGTGAAAGATGGTAAGATTACCCTTGATCTTACTGCAAATCAACCATACGTTCTCTACCGTTCAAAACAAACCAATCCTGAAATGTCATGGAGCGAAGGCATGCACATCTATGACCAAGGATTTAACAGTGGAACTTTGAAACACTGGACTATTTCTGGTGATGCTTCTAAGGCAGAAATTGTCAAATCACAAGGCGCAAATGAAATGCTTCGTATCCAAGGCAATAAGAGCACAGTCAGCCTTACTCAGAAACTGACTGGCTTGAAACCAAATACTAAGTATGCCGTTTATGTCGGTGTTGATAATCGTAGTAATGCTAAGGCAAGTATCACAGTAAATACTGGTGAAAAAGAAGTGACTAGCTATACCAATAAGTCACTAGCTCTTAACTATGTCAAGGCCTATGCCCATAATACTCGTCGTGACAATGCTACAGTTGATGATACAAGTTACTTCCAAAACATGTATGCCTTCTTTACAACGGGTTCAGATGTATCAAATGTCACTCTTACTTTGAGTCGTGAAGCTGGTGATGAAGCAACTTACTTTGATGAAATTCGTACCTTTGAAAACAATTCAAGTATGTACGGAGATAATCATGATACAGGTAAAGGAACATTTAAACAAGACTTTGAAAATGTTGCTCAAGGGATTTTCCCATTTGTAATTGGTGGTATCGAAGGAGTTGAGGATAATCGCACTCACTTATCTGAAAAACATGATCCATATACACAACGTGATTGGAATGGTAAGAAAGTCGATGATGTTATCGAAGGAAATTGGTCATTGAAGACAAATGGACTAGTTAGCCGTCGTAACTTGGTTTACCAAACAATTCCTCAAAACTTCCGTTTTGAAGCTGGTAAGACTTATCGTGTAACCTTTGAATACGAAGCAGGATCTGACAATACCTATGCCTTTGTAGTCGGTAAGGGAGAATTCCAATCAGGACGTCGCGGTAATCAAGCAAGTAATTTGGAAATGCATGAACTACCAAATACTTGGACAGATTCTAAGAAAGCCAAGAAGGTAACCTTCCTCGTAACAGGTGCAGAAACAGGCGATACTTGGGTTGGTATCTACTCAACTGGTAACGCAAGCAATACTCGTGGAGATTCTGGTGGGAATGCGAACTTCCGTGGCTACAATGACTTCATCATGGATAAACTTCAAATCGAGGAAGTCACTCTAACTGGTAAGATGTTGACAGAAAATGCTCTGAAGAACTACTTACCAACGGTTGCCATGACCAACTATACTAAGGAATCTATGGATGCCTTGAAGGAAGCTGTCTTTAACCTCAGCCAAGCAGATGATGACATTAGTGTAGAAGAAGCGCGTGCCGAAATTGCTAAGATTGACGCTCTGAAGAATGCCTTGGTACAAAAGAAAACAGCCTTGGTAGCAGAAGACTTTGAAAGTCTAAATGCTCCAGCGCAAGCGGGAGAAGATTTAGCAAATGCCTTTGATGGTAACTTATCAAGTCTATGGCATACGTCTTGGAATGGTGGAGATGTTGGTAAACCTGCAACTATGGTCTTGAAAGAAGCGACAGAAATCACAGGCTTCCGTTATGTGCCACGCGGATCAGGATCAAATGGTAACTTGCGAGATGTGAAACTGGTTGTGACAGATGAGTCTGGTAAAGAACATACTTTCACTGAAACTGATTGGCCAGATAACAATAAACCAAAAGACATTGACTTTGGTAAGACAATCAAGGCTAAGAAAATCGTTTTGACAGGTACTAAGACTTATGGAGACGGTGGTGATAGATATCAAGCCGCTGCTGAGTTGATATTTAGTCGTCCACAGGTTGCAGAAACAACTCTTGATTTGTCAGGTTATGAAACAGCTTTATCAAAAGCTCAAAAATTAACCAGCAAAGAGAATCAAGAGGAAGTAGCAAGTGTAGTAGCTAGCATGAAATATGCTATGGATAACCATCTCTTGACTGAAAGAATGGTTGCCTACTTTGCAGAATATCTCAACCAACTACAAGATCAGACTGTGAAACCAGATGCTCCTACAAGTAGTAAAGGTAAAGAGGCAGCACCAATTCTTGAAGTGCCTGAGTATAAAGGTCCGCTTGGAACAGCAGGTGAAGAAGCAGCACCAATTCTTGATGTACCTGAGTATAAAGGACCACTTGGAACAGCAGGTGAAGAAGCAGTTGTTAATGAAGTTCCAGAATACAAAGGTGGAGCCAATGCGGTAGAAGCAGCTGTCAATGAAGTTCCAGAATACAAAGGTGGAGCGAATGCAGTAGAGGCCTTGGTTCATGAATTACCAGAATATAAAGGTGGCGCTAATGCAGTAGAAGCAGCTGTCAATGAAGTTCCAGAATACAAAGGTGGAGTCAATGCAGTAGAAGCTTTGGTAAACGAAAAGCCAGCCTACACAGGACTATTGGCTACAGCAGGCGATCAAGCAGCACCAACAATTGAAAAACCTGAGTATCAGATTAGTCAATTAGGTCAAGGTAAACTTGCAGAATCTAAAATTTCAGTTTCAACAGAAGATCAGAAGAGATTGCCAGAAACAGGAGAAAGCCAATCTGATACAGCTATCTTCCTAGCAGGCATCAGTCTTGCCTTATCTGCTGCTGTCCTTGCAACAAAACGTAAAGAAAATTAAAGAAGACTCGATTTTAGAGTTTATCGGAACTAGAATTCAGACAGAAATAACTTAGTTGGAGAGAACCTCTAGGTTCTCTCCATTTTCAAATGGGAAATGAGACCGCTTACTGTAATAAGTGGGAGAAAGGAATAGGAGAAAGATGGATAGACATTTTTTTGAAAGACGTTGTCACTATAGTATTCGAAAATTTGCAATTGGTGCAGCCTCTGTATTGATAGGTGCTAGTATCTTTGGTGCAAATGTAGTGCAAGCTGCAGAGACAGTTGGAACACCTGAGAAAGAAGGAACAATTACACAAGCTCAGCCACTAGATAAGTTGCCGGACGATTTAGCAGCTGTTTTAAAGAAAGCAGAATCAGAGGCAACGGCAGATGCAGGTCATGAAGAAAATCATGAAAATACTGCAGGAACAAGTCCTGCAGCAACTGAAGCAACAAGCCCAGCAACAACTCCAACAGCTCCCAAATCAGCTGAGACTCTGAAGCCGGTTGAAACACCAAAAGCAGATTCTAAACCTGTAGAACCAGCTACACCTACAATCAAACCAGTTGAAAAGCAAATTGAAGATAGAGAAGATCGTAACCACTTAGAAGGTGTTACTGTTCAAGTAAACGACTCAGAAACTGGTACTCCTTTTACTGCTGACAAGGCAGTAGATGGGGATCCTGATACTCGTTGGGCAACAAATCCAAATATTAACAAACCAACTTTCGAATTAACTCTTCCAAAAACTACACTTATTAGGCATGTAGAGATTGATTGGGATCGCCGTGTCCGCAAGGGACAAAATGATCCAAATATCAAATCTTGGAGCCTCTACTATGCAGGTCAAGATGATGTAAATGCTAGTGGAGAAAAACAATGGAAACTAGCTCATACCAAGACTGGAGAACCTGTTTTAGATGAGAAAGTTGACTTAGCCAATAGTATTCAAGCTAAATATCTCAAGTTAGAAATCAATGACTATCAAGCGGGCACAATGGGCTGGAGAAACGTTGGTATTCAAGAAATTCGAGCTTATTCGAATATTCCTGATACAAGTAAGGTAACGGATATCCGTCAGGTTACAGAATTGACTGTTGCTAAAGACGGACAGTCTCTTGTCTTGCCAACTCTACCAGGAAAAGTCAGTCTTATCGGTAGCAACAAACAAGGTGTGATTGACCTTCAAAATCATATCTATAAGCCTTTGACTGATCAACGCGTTAAAGTTATGGTAGAGCAAATTAAAGATTCACATACCTTTACTAAAGAATTTGAAGTAGTCATCAAGGGGCTACATCAGGACGAAGGTGTGGGTATCAAACCAAAAGTAGCACCAGCTGTTCAACAATGGTATGGAAAAGAAGGTCAATCTTCTATCACTTCAGATACAGTTCTTGCGACAGGAGATTCAGGCTTTGATCAGGCTGCAACCTTCTACCAGTCAGATCTTGCTAGTCGTGGATTGGAACTTGCGACAGGTGACAAACAGGCTCAAAAACGAATTGAATTTAAAAAAGTTGAAAACAAGGGTTATGGTAAGGAAGGTTATGCCATCACTATCCAAGATGGTGTCATTACCATCGAAGCTGCAACGAACACAGGAGCCTTCTATGCTACTCGTACTCTTCTTCAAATGGGGGAAAGCAATCTCCAAAATGGAGAAATTCGTGATTTCCCAAGTTTCAGCCACCGTGGCTTTATGCTAGATACAGGTCGTAAATTTATTCCTTATGACACCCTTGTAGACATCATGCTCAATATGGCTTACTACAAGATGAACGACTTGCAGTTGCATCTCAACGATAACTATATCTTCCTAAAGGAACACTTGGCAGGTAAGAATCTAACACAAGAAGAAGAGCTTAAGTATGTTCTAGAACATGCTAAGACAGGTTTCCGTGTAGAGACAGATATTGTCGGTAAGAATGGTCAAAAATTAACATCAGACGAGCACTATACTAAAGAAGAGATGCAAAATCTGATTAAACTTGCTAAGGCCTTGCATATCAATCTAGTACCTGAAATTGACACACCAGGTCATGCTCTGTCATTTGTCAAAGTTCGTCCTGACCTCATGTATCAAGGTAGTCTGAGCGATTACAGAGGTAAACATAACGTAGAGCGCGTAGCCATGCTCGATCTAGATAATAAATACGATGAAACGCTGGCTTTTGTCAAATCAGTTTATGACAAGCTCCTAGATGGACCAGATGCACCACTTCATGGGGTATCTACTGTTCATATCGGAACGGATGAATACTACGGAAGTAGAGAAAGCTATCGTCGTTATGTAAATGACCTTATTAAATACATTAAAGGGAAAGGCTATACACCTCGTATTTGGGGATCGCTCAGTGCGAAACGAGGTAAAACAGCGGTTGATTGGAAAGATGTAGAAGTTGATATCTGGAGTATTGGCTGGCAGCAACCAAAAGAAGCTATTGCTCAGGGAGCTAAGATTATCAACATAACAGATATTCCAACCTATAGTGTACCAAATGGTGATAATCGTCAAACAGCTTATGGTGACTATGCTAACTATGAAACACAATATAATAGGTGGACACCAAATGATTTCCGAACAGGTCATGGTCCACTTCTAGAAGCATCAAATCCAAATGTAATTGGTGGTGGCCACGCAGTTTGGAATGACAATATTGATCTTCATGAGACAGGTTTGACATCTTATGATATCTTTAAACGCTTCTTTAAGAGCATGCAAACAACTGCAGAACGCACTTGGGGATCTGACCGTGCGGCTGCGACCTTTGCAGAACGTACCCTACCAACGAGCCCTTATGCACCACAGTCAAATCCTGATAGAGCGATTGATCAAAGTGATTTGTTTACCATCAATCCTGAAACAGTGAAGAACTATGCAAGCAAGAAGGTGAAGACAAGCGAGCAAGGATTGGCTTTTGAGAAAGATAGCAGTATTGAAGGCCTGGCAGGTGATGTCGGTCCAAGTCATGTCTTGAAGTTTGATGTAACTGTCACTGGAGACGGTGAACAAACCTTCTCAACAAGTGGAGACAACCGTATCTATCTAGCTGATAAAGACGGCTATCTTGCTTATCAATTTGAACAGTTCCATATCCAGTTCAAGAAAAAACTTGAAAAGAATAAACGTTATCAAATCTCTATCGTGACCAAACCACAATCAACGGAATTCTATGTGGATGGTGAGAAGATTGAACGTATCGCAAATCCAGCTCACCCTCGCTTTGCTCACAATAGCTTGGTTCTACCGCTTGAAAGCATCGGTGGGTTCAAAGGGATTTTACATAGTGCAGAGTTGTCAGATAAAGCATTTGTAAATCCTCGTTTGATTCCAACAGATCATTTCACAGTTTCTGCAACTAGTCAAGAAACACCAGGAACCGCGACTGAAGGAGTTGTTGAAAAAGCTTTTGATAATGATCCAAATACCTTTTGGCATACTAAATGGACTGGTGATACTGCTCCGTACACTCTTTCTATGACCTTGAAAGAAGCAGAAAAAGTCAATGGTTTGACTTATCTTCCTCGTCCAGGTGGTGGAAATGGGGTCGTGACTCGCTACGAAATCTACGCACAAAAAGATGGCCAAATGGTCAAGGTTTCAGAAGGAAGCTGGGACAACAACGCTCAAGAAAAAACAGTTAACTTTGCAGCGGTTCATACCAACAAGATTGAGTTGAAAGTTCTATCAGGTGTTGGGGGCTTTGCAAGTGCAGCTGAAGTTCATCTATTGAAGCCTATCAAAGAGGGACAAGAAACACCAGAACCAGAACAACCATCTACACCTGAAACTCCAACAGTCGAGCAAACAGGTGATGGAACAGTTGAACTAGCGGATCAATTCACAGCAAGCAAACCAGCTAGCGAAGATAGTATTGCAGCTGCCAGCAAGAGCGCAGATTATCTCAAGAAAGAGTACAAGGTTTTCCCAACTCCACAAAAAGTGACTTATGGAGAAGGAGTCACAGCTCTTCGTAAGCAAGTCAATCTGGTAATGGGAGATCAACTCGATGTCTATACTCGTAATCGCTTGAAGAGTGTCTTACAGGACAATCAAGTATCCTACACTACTAGTCAATCAGCAGTTGCTGGCGCAACTAATATCTATCTTGGAGTACATGGACGAGGAACACAAGCAGAACAAAACTTATCTAACGTTTCAGCAGGTCTCTTTGACAAAATTGATGCTTATGCTCTGACCATCAAGGATAACTCGATTTCCATCGTCGGAAAAGACACAGATGCAGTCTTCTATGGTTTGACAACTTTGAAACATATGCTCAAGGAAAGTCAAGTTCCAGTTCTTCGCAATGTGACAGTGGAAGATTACGCTGAAATCAAGAACCGTGGTTTCATCGAAGGTTACTATGGAAATCCATGGTCTAATGCAGATCGTGCTGAACTCATGCGTTTTGGTGGCGATTTGAAATTGACCCAATACTTCTTCGCACCGAAAGATGATCCATACCACAACAAGAAATGGCGTGAACTTTACCCAGAAGAAAAACTAGCTGAAATTCGTGAACTTGCTCGCGTCGGAAATCAAAGTAAAACTCGCTATGTTTGGACCATTCATCCATTCATGAACAACCGTATCCGATTTGGTAATGAAGCGCATTACCAAGAAGACTTGGCAACCATCAAGGCTAAATTTACCCAGTTGATGAAAGTGGGTGTCCGTGAATTTGGTATTCTAGCCGATGATGCACCAAGCCCAGTTGGAGGCTACAATAGCTACAACCGCTTGATGCAGGATATGACCAACTGGTTGACAGAAATGCAAGGAACTTATAGCGGTCTTCGCAAAGAAATGATCTTTGTTCCAGGTCAGTATTGGGGTAATGGGCGTGAAGCAGAGTTGAAATCTCTAAATGAAAATCTCCCAAGTTCAACATCTATGACCTTGACGGGTGGTAAGATTTGGGGTGAAGTTTCTGAAGGTTTCTTATCAACTCTCAAGAACAATCTAACTGCAGGTGGTAAAACTTATCGTCCAGTATCACTTTGGGTGAACTGGCCAGTTACAGATAACTCTAAACAACACTTGATTCTAGGTGGTGGTGAGAAATTCCTTCATCCGAATGTAGATCCAAGCTTGCTATCCGGTATCATGTTGAACCCAATGCAACAGTCTGAACCATCTAAGATTGCCCTCTTCGCTGGAGCTCAGTATACATGGAAACAGTGGAAATCAGAAGAAGAAGCTAAGAAACTCAATGACATTGCCTTCAACTTTGTTGAAAATGGTCATTTTGAAGATAGCAAGGTGTCAGCAGCCTTCCGCGAACTCGGTAAGCATATGATCAACCAAAACATGGACGGTCGTGTTGTTAAACTAGAAGAATCGGTAGAATTGGCTCCAAAATTAACAGACTTCATGACTAAGCTCAAAGCGGGTCAAGATGTAACTGCAGAACGTGCAACTTTGCGTGCAGAATTTGCCAAGATTAAAGAAGCGGCTGAACTTTATAAAGCATCAGGTGATAAAAAAATGGTTGCACAGATCCACTATTGGTTGGATAATGCAATCGACCAAATGAATGCCCTTGATGCCTTCCTAACAGGAACAGAGGCTATGGCTACAAATGATGCAGCCAAACTTTGGGATAGCTACTATAAAGGTTTGAAATTGTATGAACAGTCTCAAACTCATACCTTCCATTATGTAGACCATCTTGAAAAGGCTGAATTGGGTGTTCAACATATCCGTCCATTTATCCTATCTTTGAAAGAAGTCCTAGCGTCTGAAGTTCAAAAAGTCTTGCATCCAGATCAAATCATCAACACCTTTATTACCAATCGAACAGGTGTAGAAGGTGGTTTGGCAGAAGTAACGGATGGTGACTTGGCAACTCATGCTTTGATTAAATCACCAAATAGTATCAAGACAGGTGATTATATCGGTATGAAATTTAACAAACCGGTAGATATCCAAACATTGACCTTTGCTATGGGAACTCAGGCAAATCCACGTGATACCTTTAGTAAGGCTGAAGTGCAGTATCAAGATGAAAAAGATAATTGGATAAGTTTGAAAGAACCAACTTATGTTGGTAATGAGTCACTTGTTCAGTTTGAAAATCTTAACATCAAAGCTAAAGCAGTACGTATGATTGCTACAGAAGATCGTGATGACACCTGGTTTGCAGTTCGCGAGATTGCAGTAAATCGTCCAGTAGAGAACGCTCGTAAACAACAAACTGCTACCATTAGCCTCAGCTCAAATCTAGTTTATAAATTGAGAACATCAGCAAGTCAAATTACTGATGGTAAAGATAATACAGAAGCTATGATGGCAAATGCTGACGGCAGCAATACGACTCCAGTAGATGCCTGGGCACAACTTGACCTAGGTGAAGTCAAGTCAGTCACTAAAGTTCGTCTTCGTCAAGGAACTGGTGATAAACTTGCCGCAGGTGTACTTGAGTACTCTACAGATGGATCTGCATGGCAAGAGTTAGATCGCCTATCAGGAGAACAAACTAAGGAAGTGTCTAGAGCTATCAATGCTCGATACATCCGAGTACGCAATACTAAGGCAAGTGACCTTTGGTGGCGTATTCAGGACTTCTCTGTTGAGACACGTTCTGGAAATAGCGACTTAACAGACACCAACGTGGATGCCTTGAAAGAAACGCCAATATTTGATAGCCTTGGTCGTTATGAACTTCAAATTCCAGCTGGAACTAAACTTCCTGCAAATAGCTATCTAGGAATGAAACTTGACCGTATCCATCAAGTCAAAAGCATCCAGCTCCAAGGTCAAACCAACTCAGCACTCAGTCTAGAGTATTCTGTAAATGCGCAAGAATGGACACCAGCTAGCCAGTTGACAGACAGATCTGTCGCAACCCACTTGGTACGTTATGTTCGTCTTGTGAATAAAACAGACCAAGAACAGGCTGTTCCATCAACTTCTCTCCTTGTAACGACTAAAGAAGTGCAACCAACCAAACTAGAATCTACAACTATGGGCATTCATCCAACATATGGAAGCAATGATGTTCGTAAGATTAATAACCTCGATCAATTGTTTGATGGTGTCTACAACAACTTCGTTGAGTTTTCAGACTATGCCCATAAAGATGGCCATGTAACCTTAAAACTTGGCAGCGAACGCACTATCAAGAAGATCAGAGCCTACATCCAAGACGGAACTCAAAACTATCTTCGTGATGGTAAAATCCAAGTCAGCCAAGACGGTAAAACTTGGACGGATGTTGTGACAGTAGGAGATGGTGTAGCCAATAGTCCACATGATGATTCATTGACAGATGGTTGGACACATGATTCTAAGATGCCAGGAAATCGTTACATCGAGGGTGAATTGACGACACCAGTCAAAGCAAACTATCTTCGTGTCCTCTATACAGCTGACTATGATGCTCGTTTTGTAGGATTTACAGAATTGGTGATCAATGATGGCGAATTTGTCAAACCAATCAATGATCCAACTGTAGAAGGAAACGGTGGCGAAAGCCGAGGTAACTTCTATACTAATCTCGTAGACGGAAAAGTCTTGACTAGCTACAAGGCGGAAAATGATAAGGGTGAATTGGTTTACCACTTGTCAGAACCAACCAATGCCAACCATCTACGCCTTGTTTCAAGCCTTCCTGAAGGAGCGAAAGCACGAGTTCAAGCAAGAACACTTAAGGATGGTCAAGAGAGCTGGGCAGATCTTGGTGCCATTACATCTAGTCTCCAAACCTTTGCTATCCGAAATGGTGGTTCTCTTCTAGATGTTAAACTGGTCTGGGAAGGTGGCAAGGCTGAGTTTTATGAATTGGCGAGCTTCTATCAAGAATTGACAGAAGAACCTGTTCAATCAAGCAAGGGTGAAGAACCAGCACCAGTGCTTGAGGTACCTGAATTTACAGGTGGTGTAAATGCAGTTGAAGCTTTGGTACATGAGCTACCAGCCTACACAGGTCCATTATCAACCGTAGGTGACCAAGTTGCACCGACAGTAGAGAAACCAGAGTTTCAGGGTGGTGTCAACTCAGTTATGGCTTTGAAACATGAACTACCAGAGTACACAGGCCCATTGTCAACCGTAGGTGACCAAGCCGCTCCAACAGTAGAGAAACCAGAGTTCAAGGGTGGAGTCAACTCCGTTATGGCCTTGAAACACGAACTACCAGCCTACACAGGGCCATTGTCAAGCGTGGGCGATCAAACTGCACCGACGGTAGAGAAACCAGAGTTTCAGGGTGGAGTCAACTCCGTTATGGCCTTGAAACATGAGCTACCAGCCTACACAGGTCCATTATCAACCGTAGGTGACCAACCAGCTCCGACAGTAGAAAAACCAGAATTTAAGCTAAGTTCGTTAGAAAAATCTCAGACTCCAGAAGCACCAGTTCAAGTTGCTAAGGAAGACAAGAGATTGCCAGAGACTGGTGAAAAACAGTCAGAAACAGCTATTTTCTTGGCAAGCGTTGGACTAGCCTTATCTGCTATCTTTGTAGCAAAAAGTAAAAAAGATTAGTTGTGTATGACAATTAAACTCTCTCTTAACAGTATTCTAAACCAGTAGAGTGTATAGAATAAAAAAACCTGAGAAGTACAATTGACCTTCTCAGGTTTTTATTATCTAATTATTGATTGAGCAAAGAACTGATTGAAAAACCACCCAATTTTTGGGTGGTTAGTAATTTATTGTTGCGCTGGTTGAGGATTTTGGTTAGGCTGCCCTTGATTGGTACTTGGTTGTTGTGTCGCCGTATTCTCATTGGTTCCAGCATTGGGAGTAACTGTATTTGAATTTGGATTTGTGTTTGGTGTCGTTACACTTGACTGAGAGGTTGGAGTCTCTGGAGTCTGGTTCGCAGGAGCAGGTGTAGAACTTTGTTGAGTAGCAGGAGCAGTCCATATTGGGCGAGCTCCATTTTTGAATACAAATTCCCCGTTTCTGAAAAGTCCGTCTGGCATCGTCCAGTCTTCTGGATGAGTATCTTCTGATAGATACGTTATCATTGAGCGATAAACTTTAGCTGCAACTAGGAAACCATCTCCAACGATAGGAGTTAAACGATTCGAATAACCTGTCCATACAGCCATAGAATACTTACGAGTATAACCAACAAACATTTCATCTGGAGCTACATAGCCAGTGTTTTTGATGTGTTTTTCAATCTCCTCATCCGTGTAGTTAGATGTACCCGTCTTACCTGCTTGTGGGAGCCAAGATATATAAGCGCCTCGACCTGTACCAGAATATAATACTGTTTTCATCATTTCAGTCATCATGTAGGCGGTTGTTTCTTTCATGGCGCGTGTACCCTGATCAGAAAACTCTTTTGAACTACCATCACTAAAGATAACTTTATTGATATACATTGGTTTGTGGTAGATACCACCATTGGCAAAAGCAGCATAGGCAGCGGCCATTTTTTCACTGCTAGCACCATATTTTTTATTTGATTCAGTTGTATTACTTGAAATAGCGTTAGCATAGACCATAGTTGGGTAATCAATTCCTAGCCCATTTAAGAAAGTTTTAGCCTGGTCTAATCCGACCCTTTCAAGCGTTTCAACTGCTGTAACGTTACGGGATTGTTGGATGGCATATTGAAGGGTAATGTTTCCGAAATATGATTTATCCCAGTTGTAAAGAGGAATATTTGTACCTGGATAGTTGTAAGGAGCATCTTTAAGCATGTATGCTGTTGAGTCATAGATGCCATACTCAAGTGCGGGAGCATAGTCTGTGATTGGTTTCATTGATGATCCCCAGTCACGATTGGTCTCCACAGCCTGGTTGGTGCCGAATGAAACATTACTTGCTTGATGACGAGCACCAAGTTGTGCAATAACGTTACCATTAGATACATCTACAATAGTCGAAGCTACTTGCATGTCATCATCAGGATAAGTGACATATTGGTCGGTGTTATAAACATCCCAGAGTCGTTGTTGGACATCTTTGTCCACATTTGTATAGACATCCATACCTGTAGTAAGAAGGTTGTAACCAGTTTCTTGTTCAACTTGGTCGATTACTTCTTTAAGGTAGTTGTCCATGTATGCAGGATAGCTGTTACCGGATTTCAGGCTTTGTAGACCATCGGTAACAGGGGTATTAATAGCTTTTTCATAATCTTCTGCACTAATGTATTTTTGCCCTTTCATTTCTGAAAGTACCAAGTTACGACGCTCTAGAGCAGCTTCTGGATGGGAATAAGGATCATATTGGTTTGGCGCTTGAGGCATTCCAGCCAAGAGTGCTAACTGTGGCAAGCTTAAGTCCTTCAAGTCTTTTCCATAGTAATTTTGGGCTGCGGTTTGCATTCCATAGTTACCGTTGGACATGTAGACTTTATTGATGTAATAGGTCAGGATTTCTTGCTTGGTTGCTTTTTGCTCTAGTTGAACGGCTAGCCAAGCTTCTTGAGCTTTACGTGACAAGGTTTGATCAGCAGTTGAAGTAGAAAAATAAGTCAATTTAATTAATTGTTGTGTCAAGGTTGAGGCACCTTGTAGACCTCCTCCTTGTAGATTTCTCAATGCTGCTCCCATGATACGAATAGTATCAACACCTCTATGATCAAAAAAACGGTGGTCTTCGATAGACACAATTGCCTTGACTAAGTCAGTAGGAATTTCATTTGCTTGAGCATTTACGCGACGTTCAGATCCAAGGTCAGCAATCAGTTCGTTTTTGTTGTCATAAATCTTGCTAGAGGTTGTCGCAACTAATTTACTTTCAGATAAGGCTGGAGCCTTGCTAACAAAGTAGAGGAAGACACCTCCACCTAATAGAAATAATGCGATAAATAATGTAAGGAACGTAATTCCGATATACTTTAAGAATCGCAGAATAGTTTGTTTGTTCATCTTGTTTTACCACCTAGTAAATGTTCTTTGATAATGTCGAGATAGGGAATTTGAGGGAAAGCCCCTTGCTTTACTAAATATCCATATTCTTGAATATATCCAAGTGGCATAGATTTTTGCCCCTTATCTTGATGATAAAAGCGAATCAAATCAAATGCCGGCAACAAATAAGTTTCTTGTCGAGAAGAAAAATGAAGCAGTACGAAGCAAATGCCCTGCTGTTCTAGGACTTGTTCCATATGTTGAATCTGGTGAAGATGGAAGTTCTTCATTGGAATAGCATTCTTTTGTCGTGTTTCCTTGGCTTCAAAGTCAATGTAATGTCCTCTATACACGCCAGAGTAATCTGTAGTGGAAGCTTGTCTAAAATAGGCTTCTACAATTTTGGCTCGACTACGTTGAGGATAGTCTACTCGAACGATCTGAACAGGCGTTGGCTTTTTATGGATAACTGCCATACCATGCGTCAGATAGTAGTCGTTTGTAGCGTTAATAATCTTTTCAAAAGTCATTCCTCGATTTGCGAAATTTTTTGGTTGAGAAATGGATGTTTGGCTTTTTTTTGATGAAATTTTATGAGGATAGTTGACCATATTTCTCCTTATTGGTACAATAACATCACTCTATTATACCATAAAAATAGAAAGAAAGGTGTAAAAATGACTACAGCTTTAATTATGGGATATTCTAATTTTGACTTGGGTGTCTTTAACGAAAAAGATATCAGGTTAAAAATTATAAAGAAAGCCATTCACCGTGATTTAGAAAGTTTGGCAGAAGAAGGGATTAACTGGCTGGTCTTTACAGGGAACTTGGGATTTGAATCTTGGGTGCTGGATGTCGCAAATGAAATGAAAGAAGAATATGATTTCAGCCTAGCGACCATTTTTGATTTTGAAACACACGGGGAAAATTGGAATGAAGCGAATCAGCTTAAACTTAGCCAATTTAAGCAGGTCGATTTTGTCAAATATGCCTATCCTAAATATGAACATATGGGGCAACTACGAGACTACCAACGATTTTTGCTAGAAAATACTGATTTAGCTTATTTTTTCTATGATCCAGAAAATGAGACAAAATTAAAATTTATGGATACCTTGATGAAAAATCAGGAAGGGTATCGCATAAAAAGGCTAACGTTTGAAGACCTAAATGAGCTAGCAGAAAATTTTTCTGAAAAGTAAGCCTTTGACCTTGATTTTTGTTTGCCTTTTTTTATATAATAATACTATTAGAAACCGAGAATGGAGAGAGAGATGGCAAGTATTATTTTTTCAGCAAAAGATATTTTTGAGCAAGAATTTGGACGTGAAGTCCGTGGATATAGTAAGGTTGAAGTTGATGAATTTTTGGACGATGTCATCAAGGACTACGAAACTTATGCTGCCTTAGTCAAGTCTCTCCGTCAAGAAATTGCAGAGTTGAAGGAAGAATTGTCTCGCAAACCTGAATCTGCAACGGTTCAAGCAGAACCACTTGAAATGACGGCTACAACTTCTATGACGAATTTTGATATTTTGAAACGACTAAATCGTCTTGAGAAAGAAGTATTTGGTAAACAAATTTTGGATAACTCTGATTTATAAGAGCTTATTTGAAAAGTGCAATTTTTGGATAATCGCGTGAGGAGAATTTCTTTTCATGAGGAAAGTCCATGCTAGCACAGGCTGTGATGCCTGTAGTGTTTGTGCTAGGCGAAACCATAAGCCTAGGGACGAGAAATCGTTACGGCAGTTGAAATGGCTAAGTCCTCGGATAGGCCAGAGTAGGCTTGAAAGTGCCACAGTGACGGAGTCTCTCTGGAAACAGAGAGAGTGGAACGCGGTAAACCCCTCAAGCTAGCAACCCAAATTTTGGTCGGGGCATGGAGTACACGGAAACGAACGTAGTACTCTGACTACTTTCAGCTGTAGGCTGTTAGCGGTAGACAGATGATTATCGAAGGAAGTGGTCCTAGTCACTTCTGGAACAAAACATGGCTTATAGAAAATTGCATATAGGTTGGGGCTGAGAAAACTTTCTCAACCTCATTTTTTAAAGTGGACATATAGAAAGGTCTTATAAGACTGAAAATGAAAAAAGAATTTAATTTAATCGCTACTGCTGCAGCGGGTCTTGAGGCTGTTGTGGGACGTGAATTGCGAGAGTTGGGCTACGATTGTCAGGTTGAAAATGGACGTGTTCGTTTTCAAGGAGATGCGAAAGCCATCATCGAAACCAACCTCTGGCTTCGAGCGGCAGACCGTATCAAGATTATCGTAGGAACGTTCCCAGCTAAGACTTTTGAGGAGCTCTTTCAAGGAGTTTTCGCTCTAGATTGGGAAAATTATTTACCACTTGGAGCTCGATTTCCGATTTCAAAAGCCAAATGTGTTAAATCTAAACTTCACAATGAGCCCAGTGTACAGGCTATTTCAAAGAAGGCCGTTGTCAAGAAATTGCAAAAACATTATGCTCGTCCAGAAGGTGTTCCTCTGATGGAGAGTGGTCCTGAGTTTAAGATTGAGGTTTCTATTCTGAAAGATATAGCAACTGTCATGATTGATACGACAGGGACGAGCCTCTTTAAACGTGGCTATCGTACCGAAAAAGGTGGCGCTCCTATCAAGGAAAACATGGCGGCAGCAATTTTGCAACTTTCTAACTGGTATCCAGACAAGCCCTTGATTGATCCGACCTGTGGTTCAGGGACTTTCTGTATCGAGGCGGTCATGATTGCTCGAAAGATGGCTCCAGGACTTCGTCGCTCCTTTGCCTTTGAGGAATGGAACTGGGTCAGCGATCGCTTGATCCAAGAAGTGCGCACAGAGGCGGCTAAGAAAGTAGATCGTGAACTGGAACTGGATATCATGGGCTCTGATATCGATGCACGTATGGTGGAAATTGCTAAGGCCAATGCTCAGGCAGCTGGTGTTGCAGGAGACATTACTTTTAAGCAGATGCGCGTGCAGGATTTACGTTCCGATAAAATTAATGGAGTGATCATCTCTAACCCGCCTTATGGTGAACGCTTGTCAGATGATGCAGGAGTTACCAAGCTTTATGCGGAGATGGGTCAAGTATTTGCACCGCTAAAAACCTGGAGCAAATTTATCCTAACTAGTGATGAAACCTTTGAGACCAAGTACGGTAGTCAGGCGGATAAGAAACGTAAGTTATACAACGGAACCTTGAAAGTTGATTTGTATCAATATTTTGGTCAGCGCGTTAAACGTCAGGAATTAAAGTAGAAAGGAAAACTCATGAGTAAGGAAAGACGTAATCGTCATAAAGCAGAACATCAAGAAGCGCAATTTGATTTTGATGATGCCAAAGAGCTAACAGTTGGAGAAGCCATGCGAAAAAATGAAGAGGTGGAAGCGGGTGTATTGCCTGGAGATTCTATCTTGGACAAGTATGTGAAACAACATAAAGATGAAATTGAGGCAGATAAGTTTGAAACGCGTCAGTTTAGCAAGGATGATTTAGTTGAAAAAGAAGAGGTAGAGGAGATAGAGGAGACTCAGACTCTGGATAATTTGCTTCAAGAACTTCGTGAGGAAACAGGAGTAACTTCTCCAGCTTCAGAAGATGAATTGAGTCAGTTTGATGATTTAGAATTAACACGAGTTTCAGAAACTCCTCTTGTTGAAGCCTCTGAGACTGAAGATATTCCAACACTTTATCGAGTCACAGATAGTGAAGATGGAAAAAGTAAGAAGAAATGGGTGCTTTACGGTATTCTAGCAGCCTTAGTGGTTCTTATCCTTGGAACTGGTTATTATGTTTATCGTCAAGTGGCTCGTTCGACCAAGGAAATCCAAACTTCTCAATCAACTACAAACACGCAGTCAGATGTGGAAGAATTCAATAATTTATATGATGCCTTCTATACAGATAGCAACAAAACGGCTTTGAAGAATAGCCAGTTTGATAAACTGAGTCAACTTAAAACCTTGCTTGATAAGCTAGAAGGTAGTCGTGAATATACGCTTGCAAAATCTAAGTATGATAGTCTAGCAACTCAAATCAAGGCCATTCAAGATGTCAATGCTCAATTTGATAAGCCAGCTATTGTAGATGGAGTTTTGGACACTAACGCTAAAGCTAAATCAGATGCTAAATTTACAGATATTAAAACTGGAAATACGGAGATTGATAAAGTGCTAGATAAGGCTATCAGTCTAGGTAAGAGTCAACAAACAAGTGCTTCAAGTTCTAGCTCAAGCTCAAGTCAAGAAAGTTCAAGTTCATCAACAGAGAGCACTACAGACAACACAAGTCCATCTTCAAGCGCCTCAACAAATAGTTCGGTTTCTGCACGTGATGATAGCCATGGCGGTTTATCAAGTTCTGGAGTTGACCTCCAGAGAGCTTCGAGTCGTGTGCCGTTCAATCAATCAGCTGTTGATGATAGCAATAATTCTGCCTGGGATTTCGCGGATGGTGTCTTGGAAAAAATCCTAGCGACTTCACGCTCACGTGGTTATATCACTGGTAACCAATATATCCTTGAACGTGTTAATATCGTTAATGGCAATGGTTATTACAACCTCTACAAGCCAGATGGAACCTATCTCTTTACCCTTAACTGTAAGACAGGATACTTTGTTGGAAATGGTTCTGGACATGCGGATGCTTTGGACTACTAAGCAGTCGTTACAAAATTCTTTCTTTTCAAAAGTAAAAATGATAAAATAAAACAAATTAAACAAGAGGAGTGTCAAATGACAAAAGCTAACTTTGGTGTCGTAGGTATGGCCGTAATGGGTCGTAACCTTGCCCTTAATATTGAATCTCGTGGTTACACAGTTGCTATTTACAACCGTAGTAAAGAAAAAACTGAAGATGTAATTGCTTGCCATCCTGAAAAGAACTTTGTACCAAGCTATGACGTTGAAAGTTTTGTAAACTCAATCGAAAAACCTCGTCGTATCATGCTCATGGTTCAAGCTGGACCTGGTACAGATGCTACAATTCAAGCCCTTCTTCCACACCTTGACAAGGGTGATATCTTGATCGACGGAGGAAACACTTTCTACAAAGATACCATCCGTCGTAATGAAGAATTGGCAAACTCAGGTATCAACTTTATCGGTACTGGGGTTTCTGGTGGTGAAAAAGGTGCCCTTGAAGGTCCTTCTATCATGCCTGGTGGACAAAAAGAAGCCTACGAATTGGTTGCAGATGTTCTTGAAGAAATCTCAGCTAAAGCACCAGAAGATGGCAAACCATGTGTGACTTACATCGGTCCTGATGGAGCTGGTCACTATGTGAAAATGGTTCACAACGGTATTGAGTATGGTGATATGCAATTGATCGCAGAAAGTTATGACTTGATGCAACACTTGCTAGGCCTTTCTGCAGAAGATATGGCTGAAATCTTTACTGAGTGGAATAAGGGTGAATTGGACAGCTACTTGATCGAAATCACAGCTGATATCTTGAGCCGTAAAGACGATGAAGGCCAAGATGGACCAATCGTAGACTACATCCTTGATGCTGCAGGTAACAAGGGAACTGGTAAATGGACTAGCCAATCATCACTTGATCTTGGTGTGCCTTTGTCACTCATCACTGAGTCAGTATTTGCACGTTACATCTCTACTTACAAAGAAGAACGTGTGCATGCTAGCAAGGTTCTTCCAAAACCAGCTGCCTTCAAATTTGAAGGAGACAAGGCTGAGTTGATTGAAAAAATCCGTCAAGCTCTTTACTTCTCAAAAATCATTTCATACGCACAAGGTTTTGCGCAATTGCGTGTAGCTTCTAAAGAAAACAACTGGAACTTACCATTTGCGGACATCGCATCTATCTGGCGCGATGGCTGTATCATCCGTTCTCGTTTCTTGCAAAAGATTACAGATGCTTACAACCGTGATGCAGACCTGGCTAACCTTCTTTTGGATGAGTACTTCTTGGATGTCACTGCTAAGTACCAACAAGCAGTGCGTGATATCGTAGCTCTTGCTGTTCAAGCTGGTGTGCCAGTGCCAACTTTCTCAGCAGCTATTACTTACTTTGATAGCTACCGTTCAGCTGACCTTCCAGCTAACTTGATCCAAGCGCAACGTGACTACTTTGGTGCCCACACTTACCAACGTAAAGACAAAGAAGGAACCTTCCACTACTCTTGGTATGACGAAAAATAAGTAGGTCTGCCATGGGGAAACGGATTTTATTACTTGAGAAAGAACGAAATCTAGCTCATTTTTTAAGTTTGGAACTCCAAAAAGAGCAATACCGAGTTGATCAGGTTGAGGAGGGGCAAAAAGCCCTCTCCGTTGCTCTTCAGACAGACTATGACTTGATTTTATTGAATGCTCATCTGGGGGATATGACGGCCCAGGATTTTGCAGACAAGCTGAGTCGGACTAAGCCAGCCTCAGTCATCATGGTCTTGGACCATCGCGAAGACTTGCAAGATCAGATTGAGATAATCCAACGCTTTGCCGTTTCTTACATCTATAAGCCGGTTATTATTGATAATTTGGTGGCTCGTATTTCAGCGATTTTCCGAGGTCGGGACTTTATCGACCAGCATTGTAATCAGATGAAGGTTCCAACGTCTTATCGCAATCTGCGTATGGATGTAGAGCATCACACAGTTTATCGTGGCGAGGAAATGATTGCTCTGACTCGTCGTGAGTATGACCTTTTGGCTACTCTTATGGGAAGCAAGAAAGTCCTGACTCGTGAGCAGTTGTTGGAAAGTGTCTGGAAGTATGAAAGTGCGACCGAAACCAATATCGTGGATGTCTATATCCGTTATCTACGTAGCAAGCTTGATGTAAAAGGTCAAAAAAGCTACATTAAAACCGTTCGTGGTGTTGGTTACACCATGCAAGAATAGAGAGCAGTTGCGGTTATGTAACTGCTTTTTTTGAGGGATTTTCTATATATTGACATGCGGTTTGGTCTTTGCTATAATCAGTTATGGAGGATAGGTCTAATGAAAATAATAAAAAAATTGATGCAAATCGCATTAGCAGTCTTTTTCTTCGGTTTGCTAGCAACAAGTGCAGTATTGGCGGATGATGCTGATTCAGAAGGCTGGCAATTTGTCCAAGAAAATGGTAGAACCTACTACAAGAAGGGGGACCTAAAAGAAACCTACTGGCGAGTGATTGATGGGAAGTACTATTATTTTGATCCTTTATCTGGAGAGATGGTGGTCGGCTGGCAATATATTCCGTTTCCATCTAAAGGTAGTACAATTGGTCCTTATCCTAATGGTATAAGATTAGAAGGTTCCCCAATGCCAGAATGGTACTACTTTGACAAAAATGGAGTGCTACAAGAGTTTGTTGGTTGGGAAGCATTAGAGGTTAAAACTAAAGACAGCGTTGGAAGAAAGTATGGGGAAAAACGTACAAATCCGGAAGATAAAGAAGAGAAGAGTTTTTACACGAACTATTACTTTAATCAAGATCATTCTTTAAAGACAGGTTGGCTTTATGACCAGTCTAACTGGTATTATCTAGCTAAAACAGAAATTAATGGAGAAGACTATATTGGTGGTGAAATACGTACAGGTTGGATAAATGATGGTTCAGCTTGGTACTATCTAGATCCAACAACTGGTATCATGCAAACTGGTTGGAAACAACTTGGCAATAAATGGTACTACCTCCGTTCATCAGGAGCTATGACAACTGGCTGGTATCAGGAAGGCTCAACTTGGTACTATTTAGATGCTGAAAATGGCGATATGAAAACAGACTGGCAATATCTTGGTAACAAGTGGTACTATCTCCGTTCATCAGGAGCTATGGCAACTGGTTGGGTGAAAGATGGTTCAACTTGGTACTATCTAAATGCAGGTAATGGAGATATGAAGACAGGTTGGACCAAAGTAGGTGGAAACTGGTATTATCTCAATTCCTCTGGAGCAATGGTTACAGGTAGCCAAACTATCGATGGTAAAGTTTATAATTTCGCCTCATCTGGTGAGTGGATTTAATGTTGGAGGACATATAAATGAAACTTTTTAAAAAAACTATGCAAGTTGGACTAACAGCATTTTTCTTTGGTTTGCTAGCTACAAATACTGTATTTGCGGATACCACAGGTGGCCAATTTGTTGATAAGGATAATAGAAAATATTATGTAAAAGATGATCATAAAGCAATCTATTGGCATAAAATAGACGGTAAAACTTACTATTTTGGTGATAAAGGAGAAATGGTAGTTGGATGGCAATACGTAGAAATTCATGGAACAGGTTATCGTGATAATTTATTTAATAATCGTCCAGTCTTAGAAATTGGCCTTCAGGAGAAGTGGTACTATTTTGGACAAGATGGTGCTTTGCTAGAACAAACAGATAAACAAGTACTAGAGGCAAAAACGTCTGAAAATACAGGAAAAGTATACGGTGAACAATATGCTCCATCTGCTGAAAAGAGAACTTATTATTTTGATAATAATTATGCTGTAAAGACAGGTTGGACTTATGAAGACGGCAATTGGTATTATTTAAATAAGCTAGGAATTTCTGGCGATGATTCTTACAATCCACTACCAATTGGTGAAGTTGCTAAGGGTTGGACTCAAGATTTCCATGTTACTTTTGGCATTGATAGAAGCAAACCTGCTCCGTGGTATTACCTAGACCCAGAAACTGGCATTATGCAAACTGGTTGGAAACAACTTGGCAATAAGTGGTACTACCTCCGTTCATCAGGAGCTATGGCAACTGGCTGGTATCAAGAAGGTTCGACTTGGTATTATCTAGATGCTGAAAATGGTGATATGAAAACGGGCTGGCAATACCTTGGTAACAAGTGGTACTATCTCCGTTCATCAGGAGCTATGGCAACTGGTTGGTATCAAGATGGTTCAACTTGGTACTACCTAAATGCAAGTAATGGAGATATGAAGATAGGCTGGTTCCAGGTCAATGGCAAATGGTACTATGCTTACAACTCAGGTGCTTTGGCAGTGAATACGACCGTAGATGGCTATTCTGTCAATTATAATGGCGAATGGGTTCAATAATGAAAGAGGCGATTGTGAAGGAAACAATCGCTTTTTTTGTGAAAATATAATAAAATAGATAGGAGAGAATAAATACTTGTAGGAAAAAATAATACTCTTCGAAAATTAAATTCAAACCACGTCAGCGTTGCCTTACCGTAGCTATGGTTACTGACTTCGTCAGTTCTATCCACAACCTCAAAACAGTGTTTTGAGCAACCTGCGGCTAGCTTCCTAGTTTGCTTTTTGATTTTCATTGAGTATGAGACGGCTTTTTCGTCTAGCAAAAGGAAAAAATGACAAAAAAGGTTGGTGTCGGTCAGGCACATAGTAAGATTATTTTAATAGGGGAGCATGCGGTCGTTTACGGTTATCCTGCTATTTCCTTGCCCCTTTTGGAGGTGGAGGTGACTTGTAAGGTAGTTCCTGCAGCGAGTCCTTGGCGTCTCTATGAGGAAGATACCTTGTCCATGGCAGTTTATGCTTCGCTGGAGTATTTGGATATCAAAGAATCCTGCATTCGCTGTGAGATTGACTCGGCTATCCCTGAGAAGCGGGGAATGGGTTCGTCAGCTGCTATCAGCATAGCGGCTATTCGTGCGGTTTTTGACTACTATGAGGCAGAACTGCCTCATGATGTATTAGAAATCTTGGTCAATCGGGCTGAGATGATTGCTCATATGAATCCGAGTGGTTTGGATGCCAAGACCTGTCTCAGTGACCAGCCTATTCGCTTTATTAAGAATGTAGGATTTACAGAGCTTGAGATGGATTTATCTGCCTATTTGGTGATTGCTGATACAGGCGTTTATGGCCATACTCGTGAAGCCATCCAAGTGGTTCAAAGCAAGGGGAAGGATGCCCTGCCGTTTTTGCATGCCCTGGGAGAATTGACCCAGCAAGCAGAAGAAGCGATTTCACAAAAAGATGCTGAAGGACTGGGACAAATCCTCAGTCAAGCGCATTTACATCTAAAAGAAATTGGTGTTAGTAGCCCTGAGGCGGATTCTCTAGTTGAAACGGCTCTTAGCCATGGTGCTCTGGGTGCCAAGATGAGCGGTGGTGGACTAGGAGGCTGTATCATAGCCTTGGCAGATAATTTAACACACGTACAAGAACTAGCAGAAAGATTAGAAGAGAAAGGAGCTGTTCAGACATGGATCGAGAGCCTGTAACAGTACGTTCCTACGCAAATATTGCTATTATCAAATATTGGGGAAAGAAAAAAGAAAAAGAGATGGTGCCTGCTACTAGCAGTATCTCTCTGACTTTGGAAAATATGTACACAGAGACGACTCTGTCATCTCTACCGACGGATGCGACAGCTGATGTCTTTTATATCAATGGTCAGTTACAAAATGAGGCGGAGCATGCTAAGATGAGTAAGATTATTGATCGTTACCGTCCAGAAGGTGAGGGCTTTGTCCGTATAGATACTCAAAACAATATGCCTACCGCAGCGGGCTTGTCATCAAGTTCTAGTGGTTTGTCCGCCCTGGTCAAGGCTTGTAATGCTTATTTCAAGCTTGGATTTACTCGGAGTCAGTTAGCGAAGGAAGCTAAGTTTGCCTCAGGATCTTCCTCTCGGAGTTTTTATGGACCACTAGGCGCTTGGGATAAGGATAGTGGGGAAATTTACCCTGTAGAGACAGACTTGAAACTAGCTATGATTATGTTGGTGCTGGAGGACAAGAAAAAACCAATCTCCAGTCGTGACGGTATGAAACTCTGTGTGGAAACTTCGACGACTTTTGATGACTGGGTTCGTCAGTCTGAGAAGGACTATCAGGATATGCTGGTTTACCTCAAGGAAAGTGATTTTGCCAAGGTTGGGGAATTAACGGAGGAAAATGCCCTGGCTATGCATGCTACGACCAAAACAGCATCACCAGCCTTTTCTTATCTGACGGACGCCTCTTATGAAGCCATGGACTTTGTTCGCCAGCTTCGTGAGCAAGGGGAAGCCTGCTACTTTACTATGGATGCTGGTCCCAATGTCAAAGTCCTCTGTCAAGAGAAAGACTTGGAGCATTTATCAGAAATCTTCAGTCAACGTTATCGCTTAATTGTGTCAAAAACAAAGGATTTGAGCCAAGATGATTGCTGTTAAAACTTGCGGGAAACTCTATTGGGCAGGTGAATATGCTATTCTAGAGCCAGGGCAGTTAGCCTTGATAAAGGCCATTCCCATCTATATGAAGGGCGAGATTGCTTTTTCTGATAGTTACCGTATCTATTCAGATCTGTTTGATTTCACAGTAGATTTGACACCAAATCCTGACTATAGCTTGATTCAAGAAACAATTGCTTTAGTGCAAGATTTCCTTGTTTATCGTGGGCAGACCTTGCGACCTTTTTCTTTGGAAATCCGAGGAAAAATGGAACGAGAAGGGAAAAAGTTTGGTCTAGGTTCTAGCGGTAGCGTCGTTGTCTTGGTTATCAAGGCTTTACTGGCTCTGTATAAGCTTTCGGTTGATCAGGATCTCTTGTTCAAGCTGGCCAGTGCGGTCTTGCTCAAGCGCGGAGACAATGGTTCTATGGGGGACATTGCCTGTATTGTGGCAGAGGAATTGGTTCTCTACCAGTCATTTGATCGCCAGAAGGTGGCTGCTTGGTTGAAAGAAGAAAACTTGGCGACAGTTTTAGAGCGTGATTGGGGCTTTTCAATTTCGCAAGTGAAACCAACTTTAGAATGTGATTTCCTAGTGGGATGGACCAAGGAAGTGGCTGTATCGAGTCACATGGTCCAGCAAATCAAACAAAACATCAATCAGAATTTTTTAAGTTCCTTAAAAGAAACGGTAGTTTCTTTGGTAGAAGCCTTGGAGCAGGGGAAATCAGAAAAAATTATCGAGCAAGTAGAAGGAGCCAGCAAGCTCTTAGAAGGCTTGAGCACAGATATTTACACGCCTTCGCTCAGACAGTTGAAAGAAAGCAGTCAAGATTTGCAAGCTGTTGCCAAGAGTAGCGGCGCTGGTGGTGGTGATTGTGGTATTGCCTTGAGTTTTGATGAGCAATCAACTGAAACCCTAAAAAATCGTTGGGCCGATCTGGGGATTGAGCTCTTATACCAAGAAAGGATAGGACATGACGACAAATCGTAAGGATGAGCACATCCGCTATGCCCTTGAGCAGAAAAGTTCCTATAATAGCTTTGATGAGGTGGAGTTGATTCATTCTTCCTTGCCTCTTTACGACCTGGATGAAATCGATCTGTCGACAGAGTTTGCTGGTCGAAAGTGGGATTTTCCTTTTTATATCAATGCCATGACAGGTGGGAGTGAAAAAGGTAAAGAAATCAATCAAAAGTTGGCTCAAGTGGCAGAAACCTGTGGAATTTTATTTGTGACGGGTTCTTATAGCGCAGCCCTTAAGGATCCAACAGACGACACTTTTTCTGTCAAGTGTGATCATCCAAATCTCCTTCTTGGAACCAATATTGGATTAGACAAGCCTGTCGCGTTCGGTCTTCAGACTGTAGAAGAGATGAATCCTTTACTTTTACAAGTGCATGTCAATGTTATGCAGGAATTGCTCATGCCTGAGGGAGAAAGGAAGTTCAGATGCTGGCAATCGCATCTAGCAGACTATAGCAAGCAAATCCCCGTTCCGATTGTCCTCAAGGAAGTTGGCTTTGGAATGGATGTGAAGACCATCGAAAGAGCCTATGAACTAGGCGTTCGAACCTTTGACCTGTCAGGTCGTGGTGGCACCAGCTTTGCTTATATCGAAAACCGTCGCAGTGGTCAACGTGACTACCTCAATCAATGGGGCCAGTCCACCATGCAGGCCCTTATCAATGCCCAAGACTGGAAAGATAAGGTCGAACTCTTGGTCAGTGGAGGGGTTCGGAATCCGCTGGATATGATTAAGTGCCTGGTCTTTGGTGCCAAGGCTGTAGGACTGTCTCGAACAGTTCTGGAATTGATTGAAAGCTACACAGTCGAAGAAGTGATTGGTATTGTCCAAGGCTGGAAAGACGATCTGCGTTTGATTATGTGTGCCCTTAATTGTGCCACCATAGCAGAACTGCAAAAAGTAGACTATCTTCTTTATGGAAAATTAAAAGAAGCAAAGGATCAGATGAAAAAGGCGTAACCACCGCCTTTTTTTCCATCTTCAGACCGAGGTGACTTTTTTGAATTGTGATAAAATAGAAGGGAGAGGATGCACCTATGAGAAAATTTAAAATCTTTTTATTTATTGAAGCTTGTCTTTTGACAGGAGCTCTGATTTTGATGGTTTCAGAGCATTTTTCGCGTTTTCTGCTGATTTTATTCCTCTTTTTGCTTTTGATTCGCTATTACACTGGTAAAGAGGGCAATAATCTTCTTTTAGTGGTGGCAACCATTCTCTTCTTTTTCATCGTCATGCTCAATCCCTTTGTGATTCTAGCTATTTTTGTTGCTGTCATCTATAGCCTCTTTCTTCTTTATCCGATGATGAACCAGGAAAAAGAGCAGACCAATTTGGTTTTTGAAGAGGTGGTAACGGTTAAGAAGGAGAAAAATCGTTGGTTTGGCAATCTCCATCATTTTTCAAGCTACCAGACTTGCCAGTTTGATGATATCAATCTCTTTCGCCTCATGGGCAAGGACACTGTTCATCTGGAGAGGGTCATCCTAACCAATCACGATAATGTTATTATCCTCAGAAAGATGGTAGGAACGACCAAAATCATCGTACCTGTAGATGTGGAAGTCAGTCTCAGCGTTAACTGTCTCTATGGTGATTTGACTTTTTTCAACCAGCCCAAGCGAGCCCTTCGCAATGAACACTATCATCAAGAAACAAGAGACTATCTTAAGAGTAACAAGAGTGTCAAGATTCTCTTGACCACTGTGATTGGAGATGTGGAGGTGGTTAGAGGATGAAAAAACAAGCCTATGTAATCATTGCTCTCACCTCCATCCTGTTTGTCTTATTTTTCTCCCACAGCCTGCTGGAAATTCTTAACTTTGACTGGTCTATTTTCTTGCATGATGTCGAAAAAACAGAAAAATTTGTCTTTTTGTTGTTGGTATTCAGCCTGTCCATAACCTGTCTCTTAGCTCTGTTTTGGAGAGGTGTTGAAGAGCTTTCTCTAAGAAAAATGCAGGCTAATCTCAAGCGTTTGTCGGCAGGGAAAGAAGTGGTTCAGGTTGCAGATCCAGATTTGGATGCCAGTTTCAAGTCCTTGTCAGGCAAACTTAACCTTTTGACAGAAGCACTTCAAAAGGCTGAAAATCACAGCCTTGCTCAGGAAGAGGAAATCATTGAGAAGGAAAGAAAGCGGATTGCTCGGGATTTGCACGATACAGTCAGTCAGGAGTTGTTTGCGGCCCACATGATTTTATCGGGTATCAGTCAGCAGGCTTTGAAATTGGATAGAGAAAAGATGCAGATCCAGTTGCAGAGTGTCACAGCTATTTTAGAAACCGCCCAGAAGGATTTGCGGGTCTTGCTCCTGCACTTGCGCCCAGTTGAGCTGGAGCAGAAGAGTCTGGTTGAAGGGATTCAAATCCTTTTAAAAGAGCTTGAGGACAAGAGTGATCTAAAGGTTAGTTTCAAGCAAAATGTGACGAAATTGCCCAAGAAAATCGAGGAGCATATCTTCCGCATTTTGCAGGAGTTGATTAGCAATACACTTCGCCATGCCCAGGCCTCTTGTCTGGATGTTTATCTCTATCAGACAGATGCTGAATTGCAGCTGAAGGTGGTGGACAATGGGATTGGGTTCCAGCTGGGGAGTTTAGACGACCTGAGTTATGGACTCCGCAATATCAAGGAGCGGGTTGAAGATATGGCAGGAAGGGTTCAACTATTGACAGCTCCAAAGCAAGGACTGGCGGTTGATATCCGTATTCCCTTGTTAGACAATGAATTATAAAGGAGTAGAGATGAGAATTTTACTGGTAGATGACCATGAAATGGTCCGATTGGGCTTGAAAAGCTACTTTGACCTCCAAGACGATGTAGAAGTTGTGGGCGAGGCTGCCAACGGATCTCAGGGTATTGAGTTGGCATTGGAACTGCGTCCAGATGTCATTGTCATGGATATCGTTATGCCTGAGATGAATGGAATTGATGCGACCTTGGCTATCCTCAAAGAATGGCCTGAAGCCAAGATTTTGATTGTGACTTCGTACTTGGACAATGAAAAAATCATGCCTGTCTTGAATGCTGGTGCTAGAGGCTATATGCTTAAGACTTCTAGTGCAGACGAACTACTCCATGCCGTCCGTAAGGTGGCTGCTGGAGAGTTGGCCATTGAGCAAGAGGTCAGCAAGAAGGTCGAATACCACCGCAATCACATAGAACTACATGAGGACCTGACTGCGCGTGAGCGAGATGTTCTCCAACTCATCGCCAAGGGCTACGAAAATCAGCGCATCGCAGACGAACTCTTTATCTCTCTCAAGACGGTCAAGACGCACGTGTCTAACATTCTTGCCAAACTTGAGGTCAGCGATCGTACCCAGGCAGCGGTCTATGCCTTTCAGCACCACTTGGTGGGGCATGAGGAGTTTTAGATGAGTCTAACAGATTTACATGAGGAGCTAGAAGCAGCAAAGAATCCTAAAAAATCAGGGGCTATGGAGGCCTATATGCACCATCAATTTTCCTTTCTAGGCGTTGCGGCGCCAGAAAGAAATAAACTCTATAAAAAATACTTTCCAGAAGCGAAAAAAACAAAGATTATCGATTGGGATTTTGTAGATACTTGCTGGAGAAAGGAGCCTAGAGAATACCAATATGTAGCTGCTAATTATTTGAAAGCCATGCAGTCTTATCTAAAGGACAGCGATTTGCCTAAGCTAGAGCAGTTGGTTGTTACCAAGTCTTGGTGGGATACGGTAGATATTCTAGATCGAGTAGTAGGGAGTTTGGTGTATGACAAGCCGGAACTGGAAAAAATAATCCTCCAATGGAGTCTATCAGATAATATCTGGCTGAGACGGATCGCTATTGACCACCAGTTGTTAAGAAAAGAGAAGACCAATGTTCAATTAATGGAAAAGATTCTGCTTCATAATTTGAACCAAGCAGAGTTCTTTATCAATAAAGCCATTGGCTGGGCTCTAAGAGACTACTCCAAAACCAATCCAACTTGGGTAGCAGGCTTCATTGAGAAAAACAAGGAAAGAATGGCTGACCTTAGTATCAAAGAAGCAAGCAAGTACCTCTAGCGTGATTGAAAAGCGCATTCATTACTTGAAAAAAATCGCCCATTTATGTTATAATAGACTGTATTTAAAAAATTTTAAGGAGAAATGACAGAATGTCTGTATCATTTGAAAACAAAGAAACAAACCGTGGTGTCTTGACTTTCACTATCTCTCAAGACCAAATCAAACCAGAATTGGACCGTGTCTTCAACTCAGTGAAGAAATCTCTTAATGTTCCAGGTTTCCGTAAAGGTCACCTTCCACGCCCTATCTTCGACAAAAAATTTGGTGAAGAGTCACTTTACCAAGACGTTATGAACGCTCTTTTGCCAAATGCTTATGAAGCAGCTGTAAAAGAAGCTGGTCTTGAAGTGGTTGCTCAACCAAAAATTGATGTAACTTCAATGGAAAAAGGTCAAGACTGGGTTATCACTGCTGAAGTCGTTACAAAACCTGAAGTAAAATTGGGTGACTACAAAAACCTTGAAGTATCAGTTGATGTAGAAAAAGAAGTAACTGACGCTGACGTTGAAGAGCGTATCGAACGTGAACGCAACAACTTGGCTGAATTGGTTATCAAGGAAGCTGCTGCTGAAAACGGCGACACTGTTGTCATCGACTTCGTTGGTTCTATCGACGGTGTTGAATTTGATGGCGGAAAAGGTGAAAACTTCTCACTTGGACTTGGTTCAGGTCAATTCATCCCAGGTTTCGAAGACCAATTGGTAGGTCACTCAGCTGGCGAAACTGTTGACGTTATCGTAACATTCCCAGAAGACTACCAAGCAGAAGACCTTGCAGGTAAAGAAGCTAAATTCGTGACAACTATCCACGAAGTTAAAGCTAAAGAAGTTCCAGCTCTTGACGATGAACTTGCAAAAGATATCGACGAAGAAGTTGAAACACTTGCTGAATTGAAAGAAAAATACCGCAAAGAATTAGCTGCTGCTAAAGAAGAAGCTTACAAAGATGCAGTAGAAGGTGCAGCAATTGATAAAGCTGTAGAAAACGCTGAAATCGTAGAACTTCCAGAAGAAATGATCCACGAAGAAGTTCACCGTTCAGTTAATGAATTCCTTGGAAACTTGCAACGTCAAGGTATCAACCCTGACATGTACTTCCAAATCACTGGAACTACTCAAGAAGACCTTCACAAACAATACGAGGGAGAAGCTGAGTCACGTACGAAGACTAACCTTGTTATCGAAGCAGTTGCGAAAGCTGAAGGATTTGACGCTTCAGAAGAAGAAATCCAAAAAGAAGTTGAGCAATTGGCAACAGACTACAACATGGAAGTGGCTCAAGTACAAAGCTTGCTTTCAGCTGATATGTTGAAACATGATATCACAATCAAAAAAGCTGTTGAATTGATCACAAGCACAGCAACAGTTAAATAATCTTAATAAACAAAAATCCCACCTGAATTGGTGGGTTTTCTTGTGTACTATTTTCCAAAAATCTCTTTGAGATCTGCGTCTGTAATCCCAATCATGGCTGGGATGCTATCCCAGTTTTCTTCGGTTAGGATGTAGGATTGTTCAGAGGTACTTGATGTGATTATTTCAGAGACAGCTGGTTGCTTTTCTTCAACATTCTCCAATAAATCACTGAAGCGTTCAATCAGATAGGTTTTTCGGGCAGTTCCGATGTGTTGGGTAGCATAGTCAAAGGCCTGTAATTCGCCTAGTAAGATAAGCTTGCTTTTGGCGCGTGTAATGGCTGTATAGATGAGATTGCGCTCCAGCATACGCCTACTAGCACTAGTGATAGGTAGGATGACAACAGGGAACTCACTTCCCTGGGACTTATGGATACTCATGGCATAGGCCAGGCGAATCTTGTACCATTCGTTACGTGGGTAAGAGACCTCGTTGCCATCAAAATCAATGACAATTTCGTCTTGTTTCGACTCGGTGTATTTACCAGGAATCAGGTCTGTGATAGTTCCTAAATCTCCATTAAAGACATTGATTTCAGCATCATTGACCAAGTGAATGACCTTGTCGCCCTTACGATAGTGGCACTGGGGAGCTTCAAAACTGAGTTGGTCTTTTTGTGGTGGATTAAGCAGGTCTTGCATGAGTTGGTTGATGGCATCAATCCCTGCAGTTCCTCGGTACATAGGAGCCAGAACTTGGATATCACGGGCAGGAATACCATTTCTGAGGGCGGCATCTAAGATTTTTTCAATCGTAGCAGGAATATGTCCGCTAGCAATTTCAAAGTAGGAACGGTCTGCTTTTTTCTGGGTGAAATCAGCTGGCAGGATGCCCTGTCTAATCTGACTAGCTAGGGTTACGATGGTTGATTCTTCACTTTGCCGATAAATTTTTTCCAAGCGAGTCTGAGGAATCAAGGGAATATGAAGCAGATCCGCTAGAACCTGTCCAGGGCTGACAGACGGTAGTTGGTCGCTGTCACCCACGATGAGGATCTTACTGTTCGAAGAGATGTTGGAGAAGAGTTGGTTGGCCAGCCAAGTATCCACCATGGAAAATTCATCCACGATGATAAAGTCAGCATCCAGATAATCTTCCAGATGACTGGTATCATCGTCCCCTGTCATTCCCAAATGGCGGTGTATGGTCGCGCTAGGCAAACCTGTCAATTCATTCATGCGCCGAGCGGCTCGTCCAGTTGGAGCAGCAAGAAGAATAGGTAGGTTGCTTTTTTTCCTGAGGTCAAGTCCTTCTAAAAGGGCATAAACAGCTATGATCCCATTGATAACCGTTGTCTTACCAGTACCAGGTCCACCTGTTAGGATAAAGACCTTGTTCTGGATAGCATCACAAATAGCTTGTTTTTGAATGTTATCATACTCAATCTCCAAATCTTCTTCGACAGTAGCGATATGTTTTTGAATGGTTTTTAAATCCTGGCTCTTCTGTTTTCCTTTTTCAAGGATACGAACCAAGTGACTGCGGATGCCTTCCTCGGCGAAAAAGAGGCTGTTGTCAAAAATCTTGGTATCAATCTGCTGAACCTTGTCTTCTTCGATCAGGTAGGAGAGTTCTTGGGCCACTTGGCTGGGATCCAGTTCCACGGGGCGGGAAGACTCAAGTAGGGTTAGAGTTTGTTCTAGCAGATCTCGTGCTTCAACATAGGTGTCCCCTGTTTCCATACAGGCCTGAAAAAGACTGTGAACTAGACCGGCGCGGAAGCGTTCAGGAGCCTGACTTTCTATGCCTAGTTCTTCCGCTAATTGGTCAGCAATGGTAAAGCCCAAGCCCTTTATATCCTCGACTAACTGGTAGGGATAATTTTCAACCACATCAAGGGTTTCTTCCTTGTAAAAGTCTTGAATCTGAAAGGCTAGTTTGTTGGGAATGCCGTAGTTGGCTAGCTTGGCCAAGACCATCTCTGTTCCGTAGTTGAGGCGGAGAGTAGAGACGAAGGCCTCGCGATTTTTAGCAGAGAGTCCTGAGATACCTTCTAGCTTTTCTGGGTGTTGCAGAATTTCGTCAATGGTATTGTCGCCATAGGTATCTACAATTTTCTGAGCTGTCTTGAGACCAATCCCCTTGAAATGGCTACTTGAAAAGTACTTAACCAATCCCTTGCTAGTTGGTTTTGAGCGTTCATACCGGCTGATTTGCAGTTGCTCCCCATACTTGGAGTGCTGGACAATCTGTCCCCAAAAGGTATAGTCTTCTCCCTCGATCACGTCGGCCATGGTACCCGTGACAATGATTTCAAAATCATCAAAATCCTCTGCGTCTGTATCTTCGATTTCTAGGAGGAGGATACGATAAAAATTACTGGGATTTTCAAAAATAATCCGTTCAATGGTTCCTGAAAAATAAACTTCCATAAGATTCCTTTGCATAAATAGGTGAGAGTTAATACTCTTCGAAAATCAAATTCAAACCACGTCAGCTTCGCCTTGCCGTACTCAAGTACAGCCTGCGGCTAGCTTCCTAGTTTGCTCTTTGATTTTCATTGAGTATAACTTTGTTTCTATCCTAGTTAGACTGGGTAGAGAATAATCATCTTCTTACGATAGAAGAAGAGGCTGAGATTCTTGATTCTCGGCCTCTTAGGTCTCTTAAAATGTTCCGATACGGGTGATTGGCCAGAAGCGGAATTTAGCTTCCCCTGTGATATCTTTTGCTTTGAAGGTACCTACGTGGCGGCTGTCGCTCGAAACCAAGCGGTCATCTCCGAGGAGAAGGTATTCTCCTTCTGGGACAGTAAAGCTAAAATTGGTGTTGTAGTTGACATCAACTGTGAAGGCTTGGGCTTTTTCAGCAATACTTCTAAAGAAAGTTCCTTTATTTCCTTCAAAACCCTTGCCTGAATAGGTGCTTTGGAGTTTGTCATTCTTGAAACGTTTGATGTAGTCAGCTAGATAAGGTTCGTCCGTCTCTTTGTCATTGATGTAAAGTTTATCGTTTTCGTAACGGATGGTGTCACCAGGCATTCCAATCACACGTTTGACAATGTCCTTATTGCCATCTTCCTCATGGGCAACCACGATATCAAAACGGTCAATAGGGAGATGCTTAACAACAAAGAGGATTTCGCCATCCGCTAGGGTAGGATCCATAGAATGCCCTTCTACGCGAACATTGCTCCAAAAAAAGATACGACTTAAAGCTAGTAATGACAGAATTAGGAGGAACAATCCCCACTCTTTTAAGAAATGTTTAAATGAATTCATAACTTACCTTTCTAAGCGTTTTTTCGCTTTTTCAGTATTTTTAAAGTGCAGTTTGGCGCAGAAATTGAGTCCTTGCATACCATAGGCCTGCAAAATCTGGCTAGCAACATTATCAGAAGCCGTTCCAGCTCCACTTGGAAGTTGATAGCCCAGTTCTCGTCCCAGATTTTCAAGATTTTCCAGAAAGAGATCACGCGCAATGATAGAAGAAACTGCGACAGCCAAGTATTTGCCCTCAGCCTTTTCTTCTAAGCTGATAGGATTGCTGAAACGATTGGCCTCTTGTGCCAAGTACTTGTCATAATTTTTAGCACTGGTAAAGGCATCAATCACAATTTTCTCAGTCTGAATGCCTTTTTGAAGAAGGAGATAGATAGCCTGGTTATGGAGGGCAACTTTAACCGAAACAGCGTTGTAGCGGTCTCCGATGACCTCGTTGTACTTGCTTGGTGAGAGAAGCAGTGCCTGATGTTGGATTTTTTCCTTGAGGATAGGGGCGATCTGACGGATTTTTAGGTCGGTCAGAGTCTTAGAATCCCCTACACCGAGTTTTCGTAAGAAGTCATGCTGGTCTGGAGTGACAAAGGAAGCCACAACTGCAAGTCCACCAAAGTAGGAACCATTTCCCACCTCATCTGTCCCAATCAAAGGGAGATTTTGTCCGCTGTTTTCCTCTACAACTTGATAGCCAAAGAAACTGGCGTATTTCTCAGCTCCTTCACCCTGAAGCAAGACCTTTCCAGAAGTATAGATAGAAACCGTTGCTTGAGGTAGTCTCAAAAAGTAGCGGATATAGGGATTCTTGCTGGGAGCCAGACTGGTTTGATAGTGTTCAAGAAAAGCCTGAATCTCCTTTTCACTTGGTGTGAGTGTTATACTTGCCATAGTTTCTATTGTACCATAAAAGCAGGTAAATTTGTAAAAACTGACAAAATTAGCGAATTTTGGTATAATATCGTGAGGTGAATTTTATGGCAAATCTAAATCGATTCAAATTTACATTCGGGAAAAAATCATTAACCTTGACAAGCGAGCATGATAATCTCTTTATGGAGGAAATCGCTAAGGTTGCGACAGAAAAATACCAAGCAATTAAAGAACAAATGCCTAGTGCAGACGATGAAACAATCGCTCTTTTGTTGGCAGTCAACTGTTTATCAACTCAGCTCAGCCGTGAGATTGAATTTGATGATAAGGAGCAAGAATTAAAAGAATTGCGTCACAAGCTTGTGACTTGCAAGCAAGAACAGAGCAAGATTGAGGATTCCTTATGATTTCAATCCTTCTTCTATTGGTCTTGGCTTGGGGATTTTATATCGGCTATCGGAGAGGCCTGCTCTTACAGGTTTATTACCTGATTTCAGCCATGGCATCGGCTTTTATGGCTGGCCAGTTTTATAAGGGGCTTGGAGAGCAATTCCATTTGCTGGTCCCTTATGCAAATCCGCAGGAAGGACAGGGAACTTTCTTTTTCCCATCGGATCAACTCTTTCAGTTGGATAAGGTCTTTTATGCAGGGATCGGTTACTTGCTTGTATTTGGGATTGTCTATAGTATCGGTCGTTTACTTGGTCTCCTCTTACACTTGATTCCTAGTAAAAAGCTTGGTAGTAAGTTGTTCCAAGTTTCAGCAGGTATCTTGTCCATGTTGGTGACCTTATTTGTCTTACAAATGGCCTTGACAATCTTGGCGACCATCCCCATGGCAGCTATACAAAATCCTCTTGAAAAGAGTATCGTCGCAAAACACATCATCCAGAGCATACCAGTAACAACCAGTTGGCTCAAACAAATCTGGGTGACAAATTTAATCGGATAAAAAGGGCAGGAGTTTTCCTAGCCCTTTGTTTACAGATTTGACTCGAATCTATCAGAATGTAAAAAGCTACCACACCTAATACTCAATGAAAATCAAAGAACAAACTAGGAAGCTAGCCGCAGGCTGTACTTGAGTACGGTAAGGCGACGCTGACGTGGTTTGAATTTGATTTTCGAAGAGTATAGACATTCAAAGACAAGGAAATAACGATGAACAAGAAAATATTAGAAACATTAGAGTTCAATAAGGTCAAGGCTTTGTTTGAACCCCATTTGTTGACCGAGCAGGGCTTGGAGCAATTGAGACAGTTGGCTCCGACTGCCAAAGCGGATAAAATCAAACAGGCTTTTGCTGAGATGAAGGAAATGCAGGCTCTTTTCGTCGAGCAACCGCATTTTACTATTCTTGCAACCAAGGAAATCGCAGGAGTCTGCAAGCGGTTGGAGATGGGAGCGGACCTCAATATCGAGGAGTTCCTACTCTTGAAGCGCGTACTTCTTGCTAGCCGAGAACTGCAAAGTTTTTATGCTAATCTGGAAAATGTCAGCTTGGAAGAATTAGCCCTTTGGTTTGAGAAATTACATGATTTTCCGCAATTACAAGGAAATCTCCAAGCCTTTAATGATGCAGGTTTCATTGAAAATTTTGCCAGTGAAGAATTGGCGCGCATCCGTCGAAAAATCCATGATAGCGAGAGTCAGGTACGCGATGTCTTGCAAGATTTGCTCAAGCAAAAAGCGCAGATGTTGACAGAAGGAATCGTTGCCAGTAGAAATGGCCGTCAGGTTCTACCTGTCAAAAACACCTACCGCAATAAGATTGCAGGTGTCGTTCATGATATTTCTGCTAGTGGAAATACCGTCTATATTGAACCCCGTGAGGTGGTCAAACTGAGCGAAGAAATTGCCAGTTTACGAGCAGATGAGCGCTATGAAATGCTTCGCATTCTCCAAGAAATTTCTGAACGTGTCCGCCCTCATGCGGCTGAGATTGCTAATGACGCTTGGATTATCGGTCATCTGGATTTGATTCGTGCCAAGGTCCGCTTTATCCAAGAAAGACAAGCAGTCGTCCCTCAGCTGTCAGAAAATCAGGAGATTCAACTGCTCCATGTCTGCCACCCTTTGGTCAAAAATGCCGTCGCAAATGATGTCCATTTTGGTCAAGATTTAACAGCCATTGTCATTACAGGTCCCAATACAGGTGGGAAGACTATCATGCTTAAAACTCTGGGATTGACGCAGGTTATGGCTCAGTCTGGTTTGCCAATTTTAGCAGATAAGGGAAGTCGTGTTGGTATTTTTGAAGAAATCTTTGCCGATATTGGCGATGAGCAGTCTATTGAACAGAGCTTGTCTACCTTCTCTAGCCACATGACCAATATTGTGGATATTCTTGGCAAGGTCAACCAACATTCACTCTTACTCTTGGATGAGTTGGGAGCTGGTACAGACCCTCAAGAAGGAGCTGCTCTTGCCATGGCTATTCTGGAAGACCTTCGCCTGCGTCAAGTCAAGACCATGGCGACGACCCACTATCCAGAGCTCAAGGCCTATGGTATCGAGACAGCTTTTGTGCAAAATGCCAGCATGGAGTTTGATACTGCAACTCTACGCCCGACCTATCGCTTTATGCAGGGAGTGCCTGGTCGAAGCAATGCCTTTGAAATTGCCAAACGTCTAGGCCTATCTGAGGTTATCGTAGGGGATGCCAGCCAGCAGGTCGATCAGGACAATGATGTCAATCGTATCATTGAGCAACTGGAAGAGCAGACGCTAGAGAGTCGTAAACGCTTGGACAATATCCGTGAGGTGGAGCAAGAAAATCTCAAGATGAACCGAGCGCTCAAAAAACTCTACAATGAGTTCAATCGTGAAAAAGAAACCGAGCTTAATAAGGCGCGTGAACAGGCTGCTGAGATTGTGGACATGGCCCTAAGTGAAAGTGACCAGATTCTCAAGAATCTCCATAGTAAATCCCAACTCAAACCCCATGAAATCATTGAAGCTAAGGCCAAGCTGAAAAAATTGGCTCCTGAAAAAGTAGATTTATCTAAAAATAAGGTTCTTCAAAAGGCTAAGAAAAAACGAGCTCCAAAGGTGGGAGATGATATCGTGGTGCTCAGTTATGGCCAGCGTGGTACCTTGACCAGTCAACTCAAAGATGGCCGCTGGGAAGCCCAAGTTGGCTTGATTAAGATGACTTTAGAAGAGAAAGAATTTGACCTCGTTCAAGCCCAGCAAGAAAAGCAAGTCAAGAAGAAACAAGTCAATGTTGTGAAACGGACATCTGGTCGTGGCCCACAAGCCAGACTGGATCTTCGAGGTAAACGCTATGAAGAAGCCATGAATGAGCTAGATGCCTTTATAGACCAAGCCCTGCTTAATAATATGGCTCAAGTTGACATCATCCATGGTATTGGAACAGGTGTTATCCGTGAAGGTGTCACCAAATATCTACAAAGAAACAAACATGTCAAGAGTTTTGGCTATGCCCCACAAAATGCTGGAGGCAGTGGTGCGACTATTGTCACTTTTAAAGGATAAGAAAAGCCTGAGGAAATACAAGATTCCTCAAGCTTTTTTATCATTTCTTTTAAACATGCTCAAATATGCTATAATAGAACTAGAAAATTGAATAAAACCGAAGGGTATACCCTTCCTTTATATATACATATAAAGGAATACTATCAGCTCTTCACAAATTTTAAGTGAGAAGGAGATTCCGTATATGAAACATGAATTAGAGCAGGTTCTCTCTAAAAATCCTAAGTTTTTAGTGGATGGTGTGCTAAATAAAAATAAGCTGGCTGAGCTGGCACGGCAGTACAGTCCTGACTTACTCAATCAGTTGAGTAGTAATGAAAAAATGACCAATCATTTCTTTTCAAAGCTACAAAATGGGGTATTGGTCTTTAAAAAAGATATCTTTTTGCAATTTCTAAATAACAAGGAGTTCTTGCCTGACAGCTTTACAGCCTACAAAACAAAAATAGGTCTTGGGACGCCAGACAGAAACTATCTTTCTGAAAATAAAGAAGTTGTGCTGAATTTTCCTTATAAAGATTGTGTGCTTGAGGGAGGGCAAACCAAGGACGATGTGAAACGTCAAGAGATTTTCTTTAACGAGACCCTTGCTCCAGCGGAAATCAATCGCTTGCTGGACGAGAAGGTGTTGAGCAATTTCAAGCGTTATGATAAAGATGGTGAACATAACGTGGAAGAGATAAAAGATACTGATAATCTTATCATCAAAGGGAATAATCTTATCGTTCTGCATAGTTTGAAAAAACGATTTGCCGGGAAAGTGAAGCTCATCTACATTGATCCGCCTTATAATACTGGAAATGATAGTTTTAAATATAACGACAACTTTAATCATTCTACTTGGCTAGTATTTATGAAGAATCGCCTTGAAGTTGCTAAAGAATTATTAACAGACGATGGCGTTCTTTATGTCCAATGTGATTTTAATGAACAGCCATATTTGTCTGTTTTGCTAGATGGTATATTTAAACGAGAAAATCATGTTAATACAATTATTTGGAGAAAACTGCTTAGTGCGAAGAAACAAAGCACTTATCTTTCGAATGTGACAGAGTATATTTTGGTTTATAGAAAAACATCATTAGCGACTGTCAATCAATTATTTACAGCTTCGGAAACTGAAAAAGATTTCAAAAATTATCCTTACATAGAAGATAGTACAGGACGTAGATATGGGAGTTTCGATTTTACTCAAAAAGGCGCCGGAGAACCTAAGATGTTTAATGGTGTGATGCTGACACCTCCTAAAAACAAACATTGGATTTGGACGCAAGAGAAGATTGATGAAGGATTAAAAAATAATCTAATTATCTTTACTAAAAATGGTACTCCTAGGGTGAAGAGATATTTGGATGAAAAAGAAGGTAACCCGTTATCGGATTTATGGTCGGATAATGATGTTAAAATAATTTCAGCGAATGATAATCAGCGCATAGAAGAATTTGATGGTCAAAAACCAGAAGCGCTAATAAAACGCATATTGGAACTTTCTTCGGATAAAGGGGATATCGTTTTAGATTACCATTTAGGAACGGGCACAACTGCAGCTGTCGCTCACAAAATGAACCGTCAGTACATTGGTATTGAACAGATGGATTACATTGAGACGGTTTCAGTTGAGCGATTGAAAAAAGTAATTGACGGTGAACAGGGTGGCATTTCTAAAGACGTCAACTGGACTGGTGGTGGTTCATTTGTTTACTGTGAACTGAAAAATGACGCCCAGGAATTCAAAAATACAGTCTTAGAGGCAAGAGATCCTGAAACTCTATCTCAACTATTTGAACAGGCTAAAAAGTCTTCGTTCCTCTCTTATCGTGTCGACCCTAAAAAGTTGAAAAAGTCAGAGTTCGAAAAACTTTCACTAGCTGAACAAAAACAAGTCTTGCTGGAGTTGGTGGATAATAATAACCTATACGTCAACTACTCCGAGATAGAAGATAGCGACTATGACATCTCAGAAAATGAGAAAAAGCTCAATCGTGCTTTTTACGGAGAGGAGTAAGTGATGGCTTTTGTGTATGAAATTTATAAGCAAGCTAGTGAAAATGGCTTCATTGACTTTAAGGCAAGCATTCCAGACTACATCACGCAAAATCTGAAATTTCCACTGCGTCCTTACCAGAAAGAGGCGGTAGGGAGGTATCTCTACTACAAAAGGGATGAGAACAATCGAAAAAAACCAGAACAAGTCCTCTACAATATGGCGACAGGTTCAGGAAAAACTTTGCTGATGGCAGCGATTATCCTTGAAAAATTTAAACAGGGTGAACGGAATTTTATTTTTTTTGTGAATAACGACAATATTCTTACCAAGACAAGGGCAAACTTCTTGCCTAATGAGATGGGAAAATACCTGTTTGCGGATAAAATAACGATTGATAATCAAGTGGTGGGAATACGTGAAGTGACAGATTTTTCCGATAGTCAGCCTGATAGTATCAATATTGTTTTTACAACCATTCAAAAACTTCACCAAGATTTAAACACTCCAAGGGAAAATCGCTTAACTTATGAGCAATTTGAAGATTTGTCGCTTGTGTTACTGGCAGATGAGGCCCATCACTTGAATGCTGGACTCGGTAAGAAAGAAAAAGATGAGAACGACAGCTGGACGGCGACGATTGAAAACATTCAAAGTACAGCCCGTAAATCTTCTTTATTTGAATTTACAGCAACCATTGACTTAGCAAATCCAGATATTGCCAAAAAATATGAAAAATCTTTGATTTTCAAGTATGATTTGAAAGAGTTCCGCTTGGATAAGTACTCTAAAGATGTTCTTTTCCACTTAGTAGATAATGAACTTCCAACTCGTATGTTGCAGTCAATCATTATCAGCCAATACCGCAAGAAAATCGCCTTGAAACATGGCATCAACCTCAAACCTTTGGTCTTGTTTAAGTCGCAAAAAATTGCTGAAAATAAAGGAAACTTAGAGGCTTTTTTGGATATGTTAGCCAATCTGTCAGTAGAACAAGTACAGTCTCAAAAAAACTTAACTGCAAATGATGAGGAGCAAAAAAATATCTTGGAAAAAGCATTTGCTTTTTTTGAGGAGTCTGGACTTTCTTTTCAAGATTTAATTGAGGAATTGCAGGAAGATTTTCGCCGTGAACGCTTACTCGTGATTGATGGGAAAAACAAGACTAGCAACAATTTAGTGGAGTTGAATACTCTGGAACTCCCTTCAAATGAAATTCGTGCTATTTTTGCAGTTGATATGCTCAACGAAGGCTGGGATGTTTTGAATCTTTTTGATATTGTTCGCCTTTACGATATTCGTGATGGTAAGACAACAAAGAACGGTTTTGTCGCAGGGAACACTACCAATGCAGAAAAGCAACTCATTGGTCGTGGTGCACGTTATTATCCCTTTGTGATTGATAATCAAATCGAGGAGAAGTTCACTCGTAAATTTGATGAAAATGAAAACAATGAACTTCGTGTCATAGAACAGCTTCATTATCATTCTGCCAATAATCCTCGCTATATTTCTGAATTAAAGCAAGTCTTGCGTGAGTCTGGAATTTTTGATGATGTCAATTTAGAAGAGCGTGAATTAAAGCTAAAAGAGTCTTTCAAACAAACACGAACCTATATAGAGGGTCTTGTTTGGATGAATAAACGTCTTTCTTATCAAGAATATGTCGAACAACGACAGGAAAGTTTGTTGGATACCTCTTTCATTCCTAGTTCCTTTGAGGTCAGTTTACCGACTTTCAACACAAGAGATTTTGAAGCTTTCTCAGAAGATGATATTTTTGCGACTGATTCGACAAACACCTTAAATTTCGAGTTTGGAAAAGAAATTACTTCCAATATTGTTCGAGCAGCTATCAATCGCAATAAACAGTATACCTTTAAAAACTTACAGAAAGCTTTCTTTGGCTTGAGTGGTGTATCTGCCTTCATCGAAATGCTTTCAAAAGTTAATATTATAGTAGAATCTTCTTTATCACAAATAAGTGAGTTAACTTCAGACCAGAAACTCTATATTGCAGAACAGCTTTTATATAGCATTGAAAAAGATATCGTTCCAACTGAAGAGCGCTTTTATGGTTCAGCTAACTTTGAATCTGTTCCTGTACGTGAAGTTTTTGAAGAGAATATTTTGAGAAAGTATACTGTTAATGTAAATGGGAATGCAGAGTTTGGACGGTCACAAAAAACCAAGTCTGAAACAGAGATTTTTGAAAATATCGATCAACTAGATTGGTATGCCTATGATGATAACTTTGGAACAAGCGAGGAGAAATATCTGGTGCGTGCTATCCGTGAATTGATGAATGATTTGCAGGAAAAGTGGTCTGATATTTATCTTTTGCGAAATGAGAAAGCAGTGAAAATCTATAGTTTTGATGAAGGGTGTGCTTTTGAGCCTGACTTTATCTTGCTTGCAAATGATAAAAAAGTTGGAAATACTTCTTGGCAGATTTTCATTGAGCCAAAAGGAAGTCAATTTTTGGATAGTAATAATACCTTCAAAAATAGTAAAGAAGGCTGGAAAGAGAAATTCTTACTGCAAATTACTGAAAGAGATGAGGCAAGAACTTTGTTGGACGATGAACGTTATCGTATCGTCGGTCTTCCTTTCTTTAATAATGAGATGAGCAGAGAAGTTGTAAATAGTAATTTAAAAGATTTATAGCGTAAATTGGGGAGTTTATGATTTCGAAAATCATTACCAAGTTTAGTTAACTGAGTCAAATAAGAATTTCCCAAAACACATTGACAAAAGCCAACATTTTTTGTAAAATAAGAATCAATTAAATACCAACACCGAATGAAGTTTAATAGAAGTGGCGAATCGTTTGATTTTCCATGACTGTAAATGGACGGAACTCTGGAGAGACCGTAAAGGCACCGAAGGGGCAAGGCAGGCAACTGCTCAAACTCTCAGGTAAAAGGACAGAGCTAGGATAGACCGCTTTTTAGCATTTATCTAAGCATTCCAGAGTACATGTATCTTGCATGTGCTCTTTCTTTTGGGGTTGAAAAGATAGGAGAAGGAAATGTTAGAATTGCTTAAATCAATCGATGCTTTTGCTTGGGGACCACCCCTCTTGATTTTATTGGTCGGGACAGGGATTTACCTAACTGCTCGTCTAGGACTCTTGCAGGTTTTGCGTCTCTCTAAGGCCTTTCAGCTTATTTTTATCAAGGATAAGGGGCATGGGGATGTATCCAGTTTTGCGGCCTTGTGTACAGCCCTGGCAGCGACAGTTGGTACGGGAAATATTATCGGGGTGGCGACAGCTATCAAGGTCGGTGGACCAGGAGCCCTCTTTTGGATGTGGATGGCGGCTTTCTTTGGAATGGCAACCAAGTATGCGGAAGGTTTATTAGCTATTAAATACAGGACTAAAGACGATAACGGTGCTGTTGCAGGGGGTCCCATGCACTATATACTTTTGGGTATGGGAGAAAAGTGGAGACCACTTGCCATCTTTTTTGCTATAGCAGGTGTCTTAGTAGCTTTGTTGGGAATCGGGACCTTCACCCAAGTCAACTCGATTACAGAATCTATCCAAAATACAACGACTATTTCGCCAGCTATCACAGCTCTCGTTTTGTCTGTCTTAGTAGCGATTGCTGTCTTTGGCGGACTCAAGTCCATCTCTAAGGTTTCAACTACTGTTGTTCCTTTTATGGCTATCATTTATATTTTGGGAACTCTCACAGTTATTTTCTTTAATATCGGGAAACTCCCAGCTACAATCACTCTAATCTTGACATCAGCCTTTAGTCCTGTTGCTGCGGTAGGTGGATTTGCTGGTGCTAGCATTCGAATGGCTATTCAAAATGGTGTGGCGCGTGGTGTCTTCTCAAACGAATCTGGTCTGGGTTCTGCTCCCATTGCAGCAGCTGCGGCTAAGACAAATGAACCGGTAGAGCAAGGCTTGATTTCCATGACAGGAACCTTTATTGATACTCTCGTTATCTGTACGCTGACTGGATTGACCATCTTGGTAACTGGTGTTTGGAGTGGTGATTTGAATGGGGTTGCCTTGACTCAGTCAGCCTTCTCAACAGTCTTTTCACACTTTGGGCCTGCCCTCTTGACCATCTTCCTTGTACTCTTTGCCTTTACGACGATTCTAGGTTGGAACTATTATGGAGAACGCTGTTTCGAGTTCCTCTTCGGTGTTCGCTTTATCTGGCTCTACCGTGTGGTCTTTGTGCTCATGGTCTTGTTGGGAGGATTTATCGAGTTGGATATGGTTTGGATTATCGCAGATATTGTCAATGCCTTGATGGCTCTGCCGAACTTGATTGCCCTCTTGGTCTTGTCGCCAGTCGTCATTGCTGAGACTAAAAAGTATTTTGATAAATAATGGAATCACACACCGCGTGTGATTTTTTGCTTTCATAAAAAATTTTTATCAGTGCAATTTAAAATATATATTATGCAAGGTATAGAATCTGTGATAGACTAGGTTTCAACAAAATGAAAAGAGGTTTTATGATGACAACATTTACAATTCATACAGTCGAATCAGCACCAGCAGAAGTAAAAGAAGTTCTTGAAACAGTAGAAAAAGATAACAATGGCTATATTCCCAACCTAATTGGACTCTTGGCTAATGCACCTACTGCCTTAGAAGCCTACAGAACTGTCGGAGCTATCAACCGCCGCAATAGCCTGACACCTGTTGAGCGCGAAGTGGTGCAAATCACGGCAGCCGTAACTAATGGTTGTGCTTTCTGCGTCGCAGGTCACACAGCCTTTTCAATCAAACAAATTCAGATGAATGATGACCTTCTTCAAGCCCTTCGTAATCGCACTCCGATTGAAACAGATCCCAAATTGGACACCCTAGCTAAGTTTACCTTAGCGGTTATCAATACCAAGGGTCGTGTAGGAGATGAAGCCTTGGCTGAGTTTCTAGAAGCTGGCTACACTCAACAAAATGCCTTGGATGTGGTTCTTGGTGTCAGCCTAGCAAGCCTCTGTAACTATGCCAACAATCTAGCCAATACACCAATTAACCCAGAATTGCAACCTTATGCTTAATTCATATCTGAGTAAAAAATGAAGTCTGAAATAATCGGACTTCGTTTTTTTAATCCCTCAATTAAGCGCTTTTATGCTATACTGAAACTAACATGATTATTGGAGGTTAGGATGAAAAAACTCCCCTTGGTATTTTCTGGTTGTTTGCTAGGTTTGGCAGGAGCTGGAAATCTTATTTTAGATACGTTGCCGGTTCTGTCACATCTTTTTAGTCTGACAGGTTTGATTTTGTGGATATTCTTTCTGCTTCTTCATCTCTTTAATTGGAAGGAAACTAAGCAGGAATTGACCAAGCCCCTACTTTTGTCAGGAATGGCCACCTTTCCTATGGCTGGGATGATTTTATCGACTTATGTCTTTCGAGTCTTCCCTCATTTTCCTTTGGTTGCTCAAGGGCTCTGGTGCTTTTCATTTCTCTTGGATGTGGCTCTGATTGCTGGCTTCACTATCAAATTTGCCTATCCGGGTCGGAGGGTTCATGCGACTCCTAGCTGGACGGTACTTTATGTGGGGATAGCAGTGGCTGCCTTGACCTATCCTCTGGTAGGCATCATCGAGATTGCCTATGCGACATTGAGTTTTGGTTTTCTCTTGACATTCTATCTCTATCCCCTTATTTATAGCGATTTAAAGAAACATCCGCTCCCACTAGCCATGCTTGGACAAGAAGGAATCTACTGTGCTCCTTTCTCCCTACTCTTGGCTTCCCTGGTTCGAGTTGGAGGAGCCAGCCTACCGACTTGGCTCTTGATTGCCATGATTTTGGCTTCTCAAACTTTCTTTTTCTTTGTTTTGACTCGCCTGCCAAATATTTTAAAACAAGGTTTTCAACCAGCCTTCTCAGCCCTCACCTTCCCAACCATTATCACAGCTACCTCGCTCAAGATGGCTCAGGGAATCTTGAAACTTCCATTTTTGGATTATTTGATACTGGCTGAAACCGCTATTTGCTTAATTATTTTAGTCTTTGTGTTAGGCGCTTATCTGAATTGGTTACGAAAAAAGGTCTAGCTAGAAATAGCTAAACCTTATTTTTTATGGTTTGATAACTTCAGCTCCACCCATGTATGGACGAAGTGCTTCTGGGATAGTCACAGAACCATCTGCATTTTGGTAGTTTTCAAGAATAGCAGCTACTGTACGTCCAACTGCAAGTCCAGAACCGTTCAAGGTGTGGAGCAATTTAACCTTGCCATCTACTTCATCACGGTAACGGATTTGGGCACGACGAGCTTGGAAATCTTCTGTGTTTGAACAGCTTGAGATTTCACGGTAGGTATTTTGCGCTGGGATCCAAACTTCCAAGTCGTAAGTTTTGGCAGCTGAGAAGCCCATATCTCCAGTAGAGAGAGCAACGACACGGTATGGAAGGTTGAGTTTTTTAAGAATGTTTTCAGCGTTGGCTGTCATTTTTTCCAATTCTTCGTAAGATTCTTCTGGTTTGGCAAATTTAACCATTTCAACCTTGTGGAATTGGTGCAAACGAATCAAGCCACGAGTATCACGACCAGCTGAACCAGCCTCAGAACGGAAAGAAGGACTCATAGCAGTAAAGTAGATTGGTAGGTCTTTACCGTCAAGGATTTCATCACGGTAGTAGTTTGTCAGAGGAACTTCTGCTGTAGGAATAAGGACATAATTGCTGTCGCTGAGTTCAAAAGTATCTTCCTTGAATTTTGGATATTGACCAGTTCCAAACATAGAGTCATGGTTAACCATGTAAGGCGTGATGACTTCCGTATAGCCTTCTTTTCCATGTTCATCCAACATAAAGTTGTAGATAGCACGTTCCAAACGAGCACCGAGTCCTTTATAGAAGAGGAAGCGAGCTCCTGTTACCTTACCACCGCGTTCCCAGTCAAGGATACCAAGGTCTTCACCAAGATCCCAGTGGGCTTTTGGCTCGAAGTCAAACTCGCGTGGAGTACCCCAACGGCGAACTTCCACATTGTCATCTTCGTCAGCCCCAACAGGAACGCTGTCAGCTGGGATATTTGGAAGAGTAGTGGTAAATTCTGTCAATTTAGCATCGATGTCTGCCAATTCAGCGTCCAAAGCTTTGACTTCAGCAGATAGAGTTTGCATGGCAGCAATCTTGTCATTTGCATTTTCCTTATTACGCTTAGCTTGGGCAATCTCAGCAGAAACTATGTTACGTTCTGCCTTGAGAGTTTCAACCTTGACCAAGATGTCGCGACGTTTAGCGTCGATTTCTTTCATTTCATTCAAGACAGCAGCATCTACACCACGTGTAGCCAATTTTTCTGCGACAGCATCAAAGTCTGTACGAATACGTTTGATATCTAACATAAGAACTCCTTTATGAAAAAAGCACACCTGACAAAGCGCTGGAGTGGCAGGGCCACGGTTCCATCCAACTTCACAGGTGTGCACTTGATTGTGTATGCAATTGTTACTAACGGTAGAATTTCACCTATCCCTCCTATCTGCTCGCAGCACCCGCAGACTTTCTGAAAGAAGAAGATAACCTACTTATCCGTTGCTATGATTATACTAAAGTTTCTACTTTTTTGCAAATAGATTTTTAAATTTTTGCCCAATGGTCTGAATCAGGGTCGGAAGTTTGACGACCTTGTCATTGCCCAGTTTTTCGTGTGCAATTTTGAGAATAGCACCTGAGTCTTTTGAAGCAAAGAGGAATTTTCCTCTGTCTGTAAAGACTTCGAAGTGGCGACTGATTTTTCGACCAGTGACATTGGCTCCAATCTGGTTGATATGGCTCCAAGGAATCTGGATAAATTGTTCAACATTGACATCTGGGTAAAATTCCAGAGCCTGATCTCCGACAAGGAATTTCCCAACTTTCCCAGCTATAGAGAGGTAGGAGGTGCCTGTCGTATTGAGGAGCACTGTTTTGTTAAGTGATTGAGCCATGCTTAGTCTTCCTTACTTTCACCGAAAAAGGCATTGTAGAGGGCTTTAATAGCTGCTTTCTCTTGGTCCTTATGGACAACAAACATAATAGACACTTCACTAGAACCTTGAGACATCATCTGGATGTTGATCTTGTTTTCAGATAGAGCGCGTGTCGCAGTAGCAGTTACTCCGATGTGACTCTTCATCTTTTCGCCAACAATCATAATGATTGAAAGGTCGTGCTCGATTTCTGCATGGTCTACTTCAGCTTTTTGCACCAACTGACGAAGGATTTCTTCTTCCTTGATAGGAGTTAGTTCACGAGAACGGAGAATGATTGAAAGATCGTCGATACCTGTTGGCATATGTTCCCAACCGATGTTAAGATCTTCAAGGATTTGAAGAACCTTGCGTCCAAATCCAACCTCACGGTTCATGAGGTATTTCGACATGTTGATGCTGACAAAGCCAGAGTCACCAGCAATTCCCACAACTGGAAATTCATCACTACTATGTTTTAGAACGATACGAGTACCTGGATGATCAGGATTGTTGGTATTCTTGATAACCAGAGGAATTTTTCCACGGTAGGCAGGTAGAAGGGCTTCGTCATGAAGGACTGAGAATCCTGCATAGGCCAACTCACGCATTTCACGGTAGGTCAACTCAGGAATCGAGTGTGGTTGGTGGATAATACCAGGGTGAGCCGCAAAGATACCATCAACGTCTGTAAAGTTTTCATAGAGGTCTGCCTTAACACCGGCAGCAATGATAGAACCTGTAATGTCTGATCCTCCACGTGAGAAGGTACAGATTTGATTTTCCTTAGTAACACCAAAGAAACCAGGAATGACAAGGACTTCATTTGCATTTGTCAATTCCTCAATCTTGTCATAGCTTGATGGAATGATGCGAGCGTGACCAGGTTCACTTGTGACCACAATACCAGCTTCTCTAGGGTGCACATAGCGTGCATCGATCCCGTTTTGATTAAAGTAGGCAGCAATCAATTTAGCATTGTTGTTTTCACCCGCTGCTAGGAAAGTATCGTAGAGAAATTCATTTTCATCAATAGGAAGAGTGGCTAAGGCGCGAATGCTTTTTGAAATTTTTTCTAGCACAGTTGGTTTAAGACCTAATTCACTAACCATAGCAGCATAGCGGTCGATAATCCAGTTTTGACTCTTACTAATATCGTTACCAGCAACATAGTCGCGGTAGTATTTAATCAAGGCATCCGTAACTTTAGTATCTTCAGCATTGCGTTTACCAGGCGCAGAAACGACGACAAAACGACGCTCTGAATCGCTTTTGACGATGTTTAAAACTTTTTCTAATTGACTAGCAGAGGCAAGAGAGCTACCTCCAAATTTAACAACTTTCATAAGAACTCCTAAAGTAAGTATTTTATACGATTATAGCAGAAAGAAAGCCTTTTTTCAATGAAGAAAATAAGATGCTTTCTAGTATAAAGCGAGCCTTTCTAATCGGCTGAGACACTTTCAGTTGATTTTTTCTTGCTTTCTGATTTTAAAAAAGATATACTTTGAAAATAAAATAATTTAAACTGCTTATAAAATAAAAAAGGAGTCCTGATGGAACACATTATTTATCAGCTTGAAGAGGATTTGGCAATCATTACCTTGAATCGTCCTGAGGTCGCAAATGGTTTTCATATTCCTATGTGTGAGGAGATTTTAGAAGCTCTGACTTTGGCAGAAGAGGATCCGGCTGTGCATTTTGTCTTAATCAACGCGAATGGCAAAGTCTTTTCAGTTGGGGGAGATTTGGTTGAGATGAAGCGAGCAGTCGATGAGGATGATATTCCATCATTGACAAAAATCGCAGAATTAGTCAATACTATTTCTTATAAAATCAAGCAAATTGCAAAGCCTGTCTTGATGGAGGTTGATGGGGCTGTTGCAGGTGCCGCAGCGAATATGGCTGTTGCGGCAGATTTCTGCATTGCTACGGATAAGGCTAAATTTATCCAAGCCTTTGTTGGAGTTGGCTTGGCTCCAGATGCAGGAGGGATTCATCTCTTGAGCCGAAGTATTGGTGTGACACGTGCTGCTCAATTAGCCATGACAGGAGAGGCTTTGACAGCAGAAAAAGCTCTAGAGTGGGGTGTGGTTTACCGCATTTCTGAAGCTGATAAGTTAGAAAAAACCAGAGAACAGCTTCTTAAAAAATTAAGACGTGGTTCAAGCAATTCCTATGCTGCCATCAAGAAGTTGGTTTGGGAAAGCCAATTTAAAGATTGGCAAGATTATGCTACTTTAGAACTGAACCTTCAGGAGTCACTAGCGAAAACAGAGGATTTCAAAGAGGGAGTTCGGGCTCATTCGGAAAGAAGACGACCTAAATTTACAGGAAAATAAAAAAATACTTGCACCATTCTTTGAACTTTGATATAATTCTTTTGTCAAATGTTTTGATTCTAAAAGTTTTTTTGAAAAGGAGGGAAGGAAAGATTGGACTACCAACGAATTAATGAATATTTAACGTCTATATTTAACAATGTCCTCGTTATTGAGGAAGTTAGCTTGAGGGGTAGTCGTTTCAAGGATATCTCCATCAAAGAAATGCATACGATTGATGTGATTGGAAAAGTTCCAGATGTGACACCAAGTCAAGTGTCAAAAGAGTTGATGGTGACTCTTGGGACAGTTACGACTAGTTTGAATAATCTCGAACGCAAGGGTTACATTGAACGCATTCGTTCAGAACATGATCGACGTGTAGTGCATCTGCATTTGACAAAGAAAGGTCGCTTGGTTCATAGACTACATAAACGCTTCCACAAGGCTATGGTTGAAAAAATCATTGATGGTATGAGTAAGCAAGAGATGGAGGTTATGAGCAAAGGTTTGACCAATCTTTATCAATTTTTGGAGGATTTGAGATAATGGCTTTTGCAAAAATAAGCCAGGTTGCTCATTATGTGCCAGAGCAAGTGGTTACAAATCATGATTTGGCTCAGATTATGGATACCAATGATGAGTGGATTTCAAGTCGGACGGGAATACGACAAAGGCATATTTCAAGAACAGAATCTACTAGTGATTTGGCTACAGAAGTTGCCAAGAAACTAATGGCAAAAGCTGGAATCACAGGAGAGGAGTTAGATTTTATCATCCTATCTACCATTACTCCTGATTCGATGATGCCCTCTACAGCTGCTCGTGTTCAAGCTAATATTGGTGCTAATAAAGCCTTTGCTTTTGACCTAACAGCTGCTTGCAGTGGATTTGTATTTGCTCTTTCAACTGCTGAAAAGTTTATCGCTTCTGGTCGCTTTCAAAAAGGCTTGGTGATTGGTAGTGAAACCCTCTCTAAAGCAGTCGATTGGTCAGACCGATCAACAGCTGTTTTGTTTGGAGATGGTGCTGGTGGTGTCTTGTTAGAAGCTAGCGAGCAAGAGCATTTCTTGGCAGAGAGTCTCAATAGCGATGGAAGTCGCAGCGAGTGTCTGACGTATGGACATTCAGGCCTACATTCTCCATTTTCAGATCAAGAAAATGCAGATTCATTTTTGAAGATGGATGGGCGTGCGGTCTTTGATTTTGCCATTCGAGATGTAGCCAAGTCTATCAAACAGACTATTGATGAATCTCCTGTAGAGGCGACAGACCTGGATTATCTGCTACTTCATCAGGCTAATGACCGTATTTTGGATAAAATGGCTAGAAAAATCGGTGTTAACCGAGCTAAACTTCCAGCCAATATGATGGAATATGGCAATACCAGTGCAGCTAGTATCCCGATTTTACTTTCAGAGTGTGTAGAACAAGGTCTCATCCCTTTAGATGGTAGCCAGACTATTCTTCTATCAGGCTTCGGTGGAGGTTTGACATGGGGCACGCTCATTCTTACAATTTAGGTAATCATGTGGTGAACACATTGTTATAAAAAAACTATTTATTTTAAAGGAGTCCTATCATGGCAGTATTTGAAAAAGTACAAGAAATTATCGTTGAAGAACTTGGAAAAGACGCATCAGAAGTAACACTTGAATCAACTTTTGATGACTTGGACGCAGATTCATTGGACTTGTTCCAAGTAATCTCAGAAATCGAAGATGCTTTTGATATCCAAATCGAAGCAGAAGATGACTTGAAAACAGTTGGTGACTTGGTTGCCTACGTTGAAGAGCAAACAAAATAATCAGAATATAAGATAGAAGGAGTAGGGAAACCCGCTCCCTCTTGTTTAGGCAATAGTTTGATTGTCAAATTATGACGGTATCGAACTATTACGTAAGCAAGAAACGATGGAGGCACTATGAAAACGCGTATTACAGAATTATTGAACATTGATTATCCTATTTTCCAAGGAGGAATGGCCTGGGTTGCTGATGGTGATTTGGCAGGAGCTGTTTCCAAGGCTGGAGGACTAGGGATTATCGGTGGGGGGAATGCCCCTAAAGAAGTTGTCAAGGCAAATATTGATAAAATCAAATCATTGACTGATAAACCCTTTGGTGTCAACATCATGCTCTTGTCTCCATTCGTGGAAGATATTGTAGACCTCGTTATCGAGGAAGGGGTTAAGGTAGTTACAACAGGCGCAGGAAATCCAAGCAAATACATGGAACGTTTCCATGAAGCTGGTATTACGGTTATTCCTGTTGTACCGAGTGTTGCCCTAGCTAAACGCATGGAAAAAATCGGTGCGGATGCCGTTATTGCAGAAGGAATGGAAGCTGGGGGGCATATCGGTAAATTAACAACCATGACCTTGGTGCGCCAGGTTGCTGCTGCTGTATCTATTCCTGTTATTGCTGCAGGAGGGATTGCGGATGGTGAAGGTGCTGCGGCTGGCTTTATGCTAGGTGCAGAAGCTGTTCAGGTTGGAACTCGCTTTGTCGTTGCAAAAGAGTCTAATGCCCATCCGAATTACAAGGCGAAAATTTTAAAAGCTAGAGATATTGATACTACGATTTCAGCTCAACACTTTGGACATGCTGTTCGAGCTATTAAAAACCAATTGACTCGTGATTTTGAAAAAGCTGAGAAAGATGCCTTTAAGCAAGAAAATCCAGATTTGGAAATTTTTGAACAAATGGGAGCAGGTGCTCTAGCCAAAGCGGTTGTTCACGGAGATGTGGATGGTGGTTCTGTTATGGCAGGTCAGATCGCAGGACTTGTTTCCAAAGAAGAAACAGCTGAAGAAATCCTAAAAGATTTGTATTACGGAGCAGCTAAGAAAATTCAAGAAGAAGCCTCTCGTTGGGCAGGAGTTGTAAGAAATGACTAAAACAGCCTTTTTATTTGCTGGTCAAGGTGCCCAGTATCTAGGTATGGGACGGGATCTCTATGATCACTACCCTATTGTCAAAGAAACGATTGATCAAGCAAGTCAGGTGCTCGGTTATGATTTGCGTCATCTTATTGATAGGGAAGAAGAAAAACTCAATCAGACTCGCTATACGCAACCAGCTATTTTAGCAACTTCAGTTGCTATCTATCGTTTATTGCAAGAAAAGGGCTATCAGCCTGACATGGCTGCTGGTTTGTCTCTTGGAGAATACTCTGCCCTAGTGGCCAGTGGCGCCTTGGATTTTGAAGATGCGGTTGCCTTGGTAGCTAAGCGTGGAGCCTATATGGAAGAAGCGGCCCCTGCTGGTTCTGGCAAGATGGTAGCAGTTCTCAATACGCCAGTAGAGGTCATTGAAGAAGTCTGTCGAAAAGCTTCTGAACTTGGAGTGGTTACCCCAGCCAACTATAATACACCTGCACAAATCGTGATTGGTGGAGAAGTGGTTGCAGTTGATCGAGCTGTTGAACTCTTGCAGGAAGCAGGAGCTAAACGCTTGATTCCTCTCAATGTTTCAGGACCTTTTCATACCGCTCTCCTTGAGCCTGCTAGTCAGAAACTGGCTGAAACACTAGCTCAGGTAAGTTTTTCAGATTTCACTTGTCCCCTAGTTGGTAATACAGAAGCTGCAGTTATGCAAAAAGAAGATATAGTTCAACTCTTGACGCGTCAGGTCAAGGAACCAGTTCGTTTCTATGAAAGTATTGCAGTTATGCAAGAAGCAGGAGTAACCAACTTTATCGAGATTGGCCCAGGGAAAGTCTTGTCAGGCTTTGTCAAAAAAATTGATAAGACAGCTAAACTAGCCAATGTTGAAGATCAGGCGAGTTTGGAAGCCTTGCTAGAAAACGAGTAATCCCTTCTCCCACAAATACAAGAGGAAACAGGAGAAAAGAATGCAACTAAAAAATAAAAATATCTTTATTACAGGTTCGAGTCGTGGGATTGGTCTTGCCATCGCCCACAAGTTTGCTCAGGCAGGAGCCAATATTGTTTTAAACAGTCGTGGGGCAATCTCAGAAGAATTTCTCGCTGAGTTTTCAAACTATGGTGTCAAGGTGGTTCCCATTTCAGGAGATGTATCAAATTTTGCAGATGCTAAGTGTATGGTTGATCAAGCTATTGTAGAGCTGGGTTCAGTAGATGTTTTGGTCAACAATGCAGGGATTACCCAAGATACCCTAATGCTCAAGATGACAGAAGCAGATTTTGAAAAAGTGCTCAAGGTTAACTTGACTGGTGCCTTTAACATGACACAATCAGTCTTGAAACCGATGATGAAAGCCAGAGAAGGTGCTATCATTAATATGTCTAGTGTTGTTGGTTTGATGGGAAATATCGGTCAAGCTAACTATGCAGCTTCTAAGGCTGGTTTGATTGGTTTTACCAAGTCTGTGGCGCGTGAAGTGGCCAATCGCAATATCAGGGTTAATGCTATTGCACCTGGAATGATTGAGTCCGATATGACAGCTGTCCTATCAGACAAGGTAAAAGATGCTATGCTGGCACAAATTCCCATGAAAGAATTTGGGCAGGCAGAGCAGGTTGCAGATTTGACAGTATTTTTAGCAGGCCAAGATTATCTAACTGGTCAAGTGGTTGCCATTGATGGTGGCTTAAGTATGTAGCAGAAGCTAGAGGTAAAAAAGATGAAACTAAATCGCGTAGTAGTAACAGGTTATGGAGTAACATCTCCAATCGGAAATACACCAGAAGAATTTTGGAATAGTTTGACAACTGGAAAAATCGGAATTGGTAAAATTACAAAATTTGACCATAGTGACTTTGATGTGCATAATGCAGCAGAAATCCAAGATTTTCCTTTTGATAAATACTTTGTTAAGAAAGATACCAATCGTTTTGATAACTACTCTTTGTATGCCTTGTACGCAGCCCAAGAAGCTGTCAATCATGCCAATTTGGATGTAGAGGCTCTTGATAAAGATCGTTTTGGTGTTATTGTGGCCTCTGGTATTGGTGGAATCAAAGAAATTGAAGATCAAGTACTTCGCCTAAATGACAAAGGGCCAAAACGTGTGAAACCATTGACCCTTCCGAAAGCCTTGCCAAATATGGCTTCAGGAAATGTTGCTATGCGTTTTGGAGCAAACGGTGTTTGTAAATCCATCAATACTGCCTGCGCTTCATCAAATGACGCGATTGGGGATGCCTTCCGCTCAATTAAGTTTGGTTTCCAAGATGTTATGTTGGTAGGTGGTTCAGAAGCCTCTATTACACCTTTTGCTATTGCTGGTTTCCAAGCCCTGACAGCTCTCTCAACTACAGAGGACCCAACTCGTGCTTCCATTCCATTTGATAAGGACCGTAATGGTTTTGTCATGGGTGAAGGTTCTGGGATGTTGGTTCTTGAAAGCCTTGAACACGCTGAAAAACGTGGGGCAACTATCCTTGCTGAAGTGGTTGGTTACGGAAATACTTGTGATGCCTACCACATGACTTCACCACATCCAGAAGGTCAGGGAGCTATCAAGGCCATCAAACTAGCATTGGAAGAAGCTGAGATTTCTCCAGAGCAGGTAGCCTATGTCAATGCTCACGGAACATCAACTCCTGCTAATGAAAAAGGAGAAAGTGGTGCGATTGTAGCTGTTCTTGGTAAGGAAGTGCCTGTATCATCAACCAAGTCTTTCACAGGACATTTGCTGGGTGCTGCGGGTGCAGTAGAAGTTATCGTAACAATCGAGGCTATGCGTCATAACTTTGTACCAATGACAGCTGGAACAAGTGAAGTATCAGATTATATCGAAGCCAATGTCGTCTATGGACAAGGCTTGGAGCAAGAAATTCCATACGCTATTTCAAATACCTTTGGTTTTGGTGGCCACAATGCAGTTCTTGCTTTCAAACGTTGGGAGAATGAATAACTATGAATTTAAACGATATTAAAGACTTGATGGCCCAATTTGACCAGTCAAGTTTGAGAGAGTTTTCTTATAAGAATGGGACGGATGAGTTGCAGTTTAGCAAGAATGAAGCGAGAATGGTGTCTGAAGTTGCAGCTCAAGTCGCTCCAGCGCCCGTTCTAGCAACACCGAGTCCAGTAGCTCCTACATCTGCTCCAGCAGAGACTGTAGCAGAAGAAGTTCCAGCTCTAGCTGAAACAAGTGTGACTGCTGAGGGAGATGTTGTGGAGAGTCCACTTGTTGGGGTGGCTTACTTGGCTGCTGGTCCTGATAAACCTGCATTCGTTACAGTTGGTGATAGTGTCAAAAAAGGTCAAACATTGGTGATTATCGAAGCCATGAAAGTCATGAATGAAATTCCAGCACCTAAGGATGGTGTGGTAACGGAAATTCTCGTTTCTAATGAAGAAATGGTTGAGTTTGGTAAAGGATTGGTACGTATCAAATGATTGATATTCAAGGAATCAAAGAAGCTCTTCCCCACCGTTATCCTATGCTCCTAGTAGACCGTGTCTTGGAAGTGAGCGAGGATACTATTGTTGCTATTAAAAATGTGACCATCAACGAGCCCTTCTTTAATGGTCATTTCCCTCAATATCCAGTTATGCCAGGTGTTCTAATCATGGAAGCCTTGGCGCAAACAGCTGGTGTCTTGGAATTATCAAAACCTGAAAATAAAGGAAAACTGGTCTTTTACGCTGGTATGGACAAGGTTAAATTCAAGAAGCAAGTTGTACCAGGTGATCAATTAGTTATGACGGCAACGTTTGTAAAACGTCGCGGTAGCATTGCCGTGGTTGAAGCAAAGGCTGAAGTGGATGGCAAGCTTGCAGCTAGTGGTACTCTTACCTTTGCAATAGGGAACTAAGGAGGTTCTCCATGTTTCGAAAAATTTTAATTGCCAATCGTGGTGAAATTGCGGTTCGTATTATCCGTGCGGCGCGTGAATTGGGCATTGCGACGGTGGCGGTTTATTCAACTGCTGATAAGGAAGCTCTTCATACGCTTTTGGCAGATGAAGCAGTTTGTATTGGCCCTGGTAAGCCAACAGAGTCTTATCTCAATATTAATGCGGTTCTATCAGCTGCAGTCTTGACTGAGGCAGAAGCCATTCACCCAGGTTTCGGATTTCTCAGTGAAAATTCCAAATTTGCGACCATGTGTGAAGAAGTTGGTATCAAGTTTATCGGCCCATCTGGTCATGTCATGGATATGATGGGGGATAAGATCAATGCGCGCGCTCAGATGATCAAAGCAGGTGTGCCTGTCATTCCAGGTTCGGATGGAGAAGTGCATAACTCTGAGGAAGCCTTGATTGTTGCTGAAAAAATTGGCTATCCTGTTATGCTCAAGGCTTCAGCAGGTGGAGGTGGTAAAGGGATTCGTAAGGTTGAAAAACCAGAAGACCTCGTTTCAGCCTTTGAAACTGCCTCTAGTGAAGCTAAGGCTAATTATGGCAATGGTGCCATGTACATTGAACGGGTTATCTATCCAGCTCGTCACATCGAAGTTCAAATCCTAGGAGATGAGCATGGACATGTGATTCACTTGGGGGAACGGGATTGTTCTCTTCAACGGAATAACCAAAAGGTTTTGGAAGAAAGTCCTTCGATTGCAATTGGCAAAACGCTACGCAATGAAATTGGTTCTGCTGCTGTTCGAGCTGCAGAGTCTGTTGGTTATGAGAATGCAGGGACCATTGAATTTCTTCTTGATGAAGCCAGCGGTAAATTCTATTTTATGGAGATGAATACACGTGTTCAGGTAGAGCATCCAGTAACAGAGTTTGTTTCAGGTGTGGATATCGTTAAGGAACAAATTCGCATTGCGGCAGGTCAGCCTTTATCTGTTAAGCAAGAAGATATTGTTCTAAGAGGGCATGCTATCGAGTGTCGTATCAATGCAGAAAATCCAACATTTAACTTTGCTCCTAGTCCAGGTAAGATTACCAATCTCTATCTGCCAAGTGGTGGAGTTGGCTTGCGCGTGGATTCAGCAGTTTATCCAGGCTATACCATTCCACCTTATTATGATAGTATGATTGCTAAAATCATCGTCCATGGCGAAAATCGTTTTGATGCCTTGATGAAAATGCAACGAGCCCTCTATGAATTAGAGATTGAAGGGGTGCAGACCAATGCAGATTTCCAGCTTGACCTCATTTCAGATCGCAATGTTATTGCTGGGGATTATGATACTTCCTTCTTGATGGAAACCTTCTTACCTAAATATCAAGAAAAAGAATAAAATGACTTCAAGAGTTTAAACCGAAAAGGGGAATCAATGGCTCTATTTAGTAAAAAAGATAAGTATATTCGAATCAATCCCAATCGTTCGGTTAGGGAAAAACCTCAAGCTAAGCCAGAGGTTCCAGATGAATTATTCTCCCAGTGTCCAGGCTGTAAGCATACCATTTATCAGAAGGATCTGGGAAGTGAGCGTATCTGTCCACATTGTAACTACACCTTTCGTATTTCTGCCCAAGAACGCTTGGCTTTGACGATTGATATGGGGACTTTCAAGGAATTATTTACGGGGATTGAAAGCAAGGATCCCTTGCATTTCCCTGGTTATCAAAAGAAACTAGCAACTATGCGTGAAAAAACAGGTCTGGATGAAGCTGTTGTGACAGGAACAGCTCTTATTAAAGGTCAGACTGTGGCTCTTGGGATTATGGATTCTAACTTTATCATGGCTTCTATGGGTACGGTTGTAGGTGAAAAAATCACTCGTTTGTTTGAGTATGCGACTGTCGAACAATTGCCAGTTGTTCTCTTCACAGCCTCTGGTGGGGCCCGTATGCAGGAAGGAATCATGAGTCTCATGCAGATGGCCAAGATTTCTGCAGCAGTTAAACGCCATTCAAATGCTGGTCTCTTTTATCTGACCATTTTGACAGATCCAACGACAGGTGGAGTAACAGCTTCTTTCGCTATGGAAGGCGATATCATTCTGGCTGAACCACAGAGCTTGGTTGGTTTTGCCGGGCGTCGCGTCATTGAAAATACGGTTCGTGAAAGCTTACCTGAGGATTTCCAAAAGGCAGAATTCCTATTGGAACATGGCTTTGTGGATGCTATTGTCAAAAGAAGAGATTTGCCAGATACGATTGCTAGCCTAGTCAGATTGCATGGAGGGTGTCCTAGATGAATATTGCAAAAATAGTCAGAGAAGCGCGTGAGCAGAGTCGCTTGACAACCTTGGACTTTGCGACAGGCATTTTTGATGAATTTATCCAATTACACGGTGACCGTTCTTTTCGTGATGATGGTGCAGTTGTCGGTGGTATTGGCTGGCTTGGAGATCAAGCTGTCACAGTGGTTGGTATCCAAAAAGGCAAGAGCTTGCAAGACAACCTCAAACGGAATTTTGGACAACCACATCCAGAAGGCTATCGCAAGGCCCTACGGTTGATGAAACAGGCTGAAAAATTTGGCCGTCCAGTTGTGACCTTTATCAATACTGCAGGTGCCTATCCTGGTGTGGGAGCGGAAGAACGCGGTCAAGGGGAAGCTATCGCTCGCAATCTTATGGAAATGAGTGATCTGAAAGTTCCGATTATCGCCATCATTATCGGTGAAGGTGGTTCAGGTGGGGCTTTGGCTCTAGCAGTTGCAGACCGTGTCTGGATGCTGGAAAATTCTATCTATGCCATTCTCAGCCCAGAAGGCTTTGCTTCCATTCTATGGAAGGATGGCAGTCGTGCCATGGAAGCAGCAGAACTGATGAAAATCACTTCACACGAGCTACTAGAAATGGACGTGGTGGACAAGGTGATTTCTGAAGCAGGACTTTCTAGTAAAGAACTGATTAAGACTGTCAAAAAAGAACTTCAAGATGAGCTAGCTATACTCTCACAAAAACCGTTAGAAGAGTTGTTGGAAGAGCGTTACCAACGATTTAGAAAATACTAATTCTTTAGAATATGTAAAAAACTAGAACTGGCAGTCAGTTCTAGTTTTTATGTGGTTCTTACTTTATACCAAGGGGAAAGTCAAAAGGTGCCTGGAAGACCAAACACCTTTTCGATTATTCATTTTCTTCTGTTACAAATTGACTAAGCAGTCCATTGATAAAACGGGCTGATTTTTGATCTGAAAAATTCTTAGCAAGTTCAATAGCTTCATTGACTGCTACCAGCTGAGGTGTATCAAATGATGTGATTTCAAAGATACCCAAGCGTAGTAAGTTTTTTTCGACCAAGGTCAATCGTTCAACTGTCCAGCCTGACTTGAGGTGCTGGTTGATTTGTTTATCCAACTCGTCTTTTTGAGCTTGAACGCCAGAAACCAAGTTCAGAAGAAAGGCAGGGATTTGCACATCTGCATCTTCACGGTCATGCGTGTAGGCAAAGTGACAAGCTGTTTCCATATCTGTGCCGAATTCAAGACTCATAAGAGCTTGAAAAGCGCATTTACGAAGTTCGCGTCTAGATTCTAATAGTGGACTAGTCATTGAGGAAGTCCTCGTTAAATAGATCTTTCAACTCAGGTTTTGGTGTTTTATCTGGAACGATTCCTGCAACATGGATGTTGACAGCAGCAAGTTCCACATCAGCCATATCACGAACAGCATCTTTGACTGCTTTTTGAATAGCAAGAGCAACTTTTGGTACTTTCACACCGTACTCAAGATAGAGGTAGATGTCAGCAGTTAGTTCTTCGTTGCTTTCTTTTAAGTAGACGCCACGACCAAGAGAGAGTTTTGATAGGGTATCAGATACGGATTTATTTGAAAATGAGTGGACACCATCAACTTTAGCAGTTGCGATGGCAATGATTTTTTCAAGTACACGTGGAGCGATAACGATTTCGCCAAATTGTTCTTCAATTCCCATAGAATGACCTCTTTCTAGAGATTAGGCACGAGAAACGTAAGTTCCTTCTGCAGTGTTGATGATCAATTTTTGTCCAGCTTCGATGAAGTCTGGAACGTTGACAACAAGTCCAGTTTCCATAGTTGCTGGTTTACCAGAACCTGTAACAGTAGCACCTTTGATAGATGGTTGTGTTTCAGCGACTGTCAATTCAACAGTAGTTGGTACAGTTACACCGATTACTTCAGTTCCGTAGAATTGGATTTTCACATCAGAGTTTTCAAGGATGTAAAGCAATTCATTTTCAACGTTTACGACTGGGATTTCGTATTGGTCGTAAGTTTCAGTGTTCATGAAGTAGGCAGTTTCATCCATTTTGTACAAGTATTGAGCTGGAACAGTTTCGATAATAGCTTGTTCGAATTTTTCTTCTGGACGGTAGCTTGTGTCAAAAGTAGAACCAGTACGGACATCACGTAATTTCATACGCATGATTGTGTTCCCTTTACCTGGTTTGTGGTGGCTAGCTTCCAAAACGCGGATCAATTTTCCGTCTGCAGTTTCAAATGTCATACCAGCTTTCAATTTGCTTGCTTCAATCATGTTTTTACCTCTTTAATAAATATTATTACTCTTCATTTTACCATAAAATCTTCTGGAAATAAAGCCAAAATAGTTAATGGGAGATGGTAGGAGAGAAAAAAACCAACCTCAGGGCTGGTTTCTTTTACATATTAATCTTCTTTCAATTTCGCCAATTCTTGTGCAAGTAGTTTAAGGGCAACTTGTGGGTTGGCTTGTCCTTTGGTTGCTTTCATAAGGAATCCTGTGAAGGCCTTGTCTGCGTTGCGTTTGCCTGACTTGAAGTCGGCAACAGCGGCTTCGTTATCGGCAAAGACTTGGTGGATGATTGGAATCAAGACAGCTGGATCTGAGATTTGAACCATACCTGCTTTTTCCACGTATTCACGCGCTCCACCGCCATTTTTAGCCAGGTGGACAAAGACTTTCTTAGCAATCTTAGAAGAGATAGTACCGTCTTCGATGATGGCAATCATTTCTACCAAGTTTTCTGGTGTCAATTCGATTTGTTCCAGTGTCTTGCCTTCAGCGTTTAAGAACTGAGCGACTTCGCCTTGGAGCCAGTTAGAGACTTGCTTGGCATCACCACCAAGGGCAACAGCTTTTTCAAAGAAGTCAGAAGTGACTTTGTTAGCAGTCAACTGGCTAGCATCGTAGTCTGATAAGCCAAGGTCAGAGACATAGCGCGCACGGCGTTCTTTTGGAAACTCTGGCAACTCAGTTCGCATTTCCTCAATCCACTCGTCTGAGATTTCAAAGAGAGGTAGGTCTGGTTCTGGGAAGTAGCGGTAGTCAGCAGCGCCTTCCTTGACACGCATGAGGATGGTTGCCTTGTTAGCTTCATCGTAACGGCGTGTTTCTTGGCGGATTTGACCCCCTGAGCGAAGAATTTCAGCCTGGCGTTGAACTTCGTATTCAAGACCTTTGCGAACGTTTGAGAAGGAGTTGAGGTTCTTCAATTCAGTCTTGGTACCGAATTTTTCTTGACCATAAGGACGAAGGGAGATGTTGGCATCCACACGCATAGAACCTTCTTCCATCTTAACGTCAGAAATACCAGCGTACTGGATGACTTCCTTGAGGGCTGTTAGATAAGCATAGGCTTCTTCTGGTGAACGCATGTCCGCTTCAGATACAATCTCAATCAATGGCACACCTTGACGGTTGAGGTCAACATAAGAGTAACCATCTGTACCATGGGTGTTCTTACCTGCATCTTCTTCCAAGTGAGCACGTTCGATACCGATTTTCTTGGTCGTACCGTCCTCTAGCTCTACTTCAATCCAACCATTATAGCCGATTGGTTCATCAAACTGAGAAATTTGGTAGGCCTTTGGGTTATCAGGGTAGAAGTAGTTCTTGCGGTCGAAGTGCATCTTTTTGTGGATGTCCATGTTTAGGGCAAGGGCAGCTTTGATACCAGCATCGACCACCCCTTTATTGAGAACTGGTAGAACTCCTGGGAAAGACCAGTCAATCACGTTAGTGTTGGCATTTTGGTCGTTTCCAAAGTGGGCAGAAGTAGGTGAGAAGATTTTTGAATTGGTGTTGAGCTCTACGTGGACTTCAAGTCCGATGACTGTTTCAAAGTTCATTAGTTGTCACCTCCAAAAATCACGGGTTGTTGTTTGTGGTAGTCTGTTGTTGCTTCAAAGGCAGCAGCAGCTTGGTAAATGGTTTCCTCAGAGTACTTAGGACCGATTAATTGCAATCCTACTGGAAGACCTTGAACAAATCCAGCAGGGATAGAAATTCCTGGAAGTCCAGCTAAGTTGACAGGGATTGTCAAAAGGTCAGCCAGGTACATTGCAACTGGATCATGGCTGAGTGAATCTAAGTCATAGGCTACACTTGGAGCAGTTGGACCTAAGATCAAATCATAGTCTGCAAAGACTTTTTCGAAATCTTGGATGATGAGGGTACGGACTTGTCCAGCCTTCTTGTAGTAGGCATCGTAGTAACCTGATGAAAGGCTGAAAGTACCAAGCATGATACGGCGTTTCACTTCTTCACCGAAACCTTGGCTACGGCTGTTTACATAGATTTCATCAAGGTTGGTCGCATCCTCTGCGCGGTAGCCGTAACGGATACCATCAAAGCGTTGCAAGTTTGATGAAGCTTCAGATGAAGCGATGATGTAGTAAACGGCAACACCGTATTTAGAGTGAGGAAGGCTGACTTCTTCAACTTTAGCACCCAGTTTTTCAAAGTGTTTAGCGGCATTAAGGATAGTTTCTTTAACCTCTGGGTCAATTCCTTTACCAAGGTATTCCTTAGGCAAAGCAATTTTCATGTCCTTGATGTCTTGGCCGATTTTTGAAGTAAAGTCGGCGATGCGGACAGGAGCAGAAGTAGAGTCTTTTGCATCTTCGCTGGCAATCGCGTTGAGCAAGAGAGCATTTTCCTTAACAGTCGGAGCAAAAGGTCCAATCTGGTCTAATGAGCTACCAAAGGCAATGAGACCGAAACGAGAAACCGTTCCGTAGGTTGGTTTGAGACCGACGATCCCGTTGAAGGCAGCAGGTTGGCGGATAGAACCACCTGTATCAGATCCAAGTGACAAGCGGACTTGTCCTGAGGCTACGGTTGCGGCAGAACCACTAGACGAGCCACCAGGAACCTTGCTGTGGTCCCAAGCGTTTTTAGTGGCACCGTAGTGAGAAGTCTCACCTGAACCACCCATGGCAAATTCGTCCATGTTGGTTTTCCCAACAACAATCATGCCCTTGGCTTTTGCATTGGCAACGGCTGTCGCATCAAAGATTGGCTCGTAGTTGTAGAGCATTTTTGAAGCAGCAGTTGTGAGAATACCGTCTGTAGAGATATTATCCTTAACAGCAAGTGGAATTCCTGAAAGGACATTATCAGCATCAATTCCAGCTTCATCAATAGCTTTAGCTTGAGCAAGGGCTTGCTCCTCAGCGATGGTGACAAAGGCGTTGATAGCTGTCTCGCGAGACTGGATATCTTCAAGCGTAGCTTGTGTCAATTCTGTTGCTGAAATTTCCTTAGAAACAAGGAGATTGTGCAAGTCTTCAATGGTTTTATTGTTAAAAGTCATTAGGCATCTCCTCCATCGTCTAGGATAGCTGGTACCTTGATATAGTAGTTGTCTTTTTCAGGTACGTTTTTAAACAAGCGATCACGGTCTGTTCCTTCTTCGGCCACATCAGGGCGGAGTACGGTCTTGCGGTCAGCCATGGTCGTAGTAGGTGCGACACCAGTTGTGTCAACTTCGCCCAGCAATTCAACCATGTCTACAATCTTGGATAAGGTAGTTGCAAAGGCGGCAGTTTCTTCTTCAGAGAATCTTAATTTTGAAAGATTGGCAACGTGTGTTACCTCTTCTTGCGTAATTTTCATCTTGCATCCTTTCGTGAAATGATGATTTTGAGTCTGTTCTATTTTACCATATTTTCCTATAAATAAGGGAGCCAAACTGAAAAGAAATAGAAATTGAAAAATCGTTTTTAATTCGCTATAATAGTTAAACTAGAAAAAAGAAAAAATAAGAGTTAGGATAGAAACATGTTCCATCAATTTATCACCAGAACTCAGACAGTCCCTCCTCCCATTTCACTTTTTTGGTATGGGGTTATGATGCTGGTCTTAATGCTTTGTATTTATGGGGCACTTGCTTATCACAAAAATCCGAAATTTGTATACTTGTTTAAGGGGATTCAGATCCTCCAGTTGCTAGCACTCTATAGTTGGTATGTTGGTTTTGGGATTCCATTTTCTAATAGCCTTCCATTTTATCATTGCCGTTTAGCTATGTTTGCTGTGGTTTTCTTGCCTGATAAATGGAAAAGCAAGCAGTACTTTGCCCTCTTAGGAGCAAGTGGAGCTGTCTTTGCACTGGTTTACCCAGTTTTTGACCCCTATGACTTCCCCCATATTACCAGTTTTTCATTTTTGATTGGGCACTATGCCCTTCTAGTGAATTCCTTGGTCTACTTGATGAATCACTATGACAAGAGCCTACTCAAGAAATATATGATTGTAGTCTATACCTTTATCCTCAATCTCTTTCTAGTTGGGGTTAATCAGGTGACTGGTGGGAATTATGGCTTGTTAAATAAGACACCTTTTATTCCTGATGCCCCCCTATGGCTAAAGTACCTACTTGTGTCCGTCATCCTTTCACTGGCTCTGGTTCTTTTTGATATCTTGTTCAAAAAACGGTGGAAAAAGAGAAACCAGGTGAAATCAGTGCTCTAGCTAACTTTTTTCATCGGATGAGCAATTGAAAAACTACTCAAAATCCGATATAATGGGGTGTTGAAAGGAATGGGGAAATCCAATGTAGAAATCATTCTTAGCTATTGAAACAAGAAAAATAGAGAATCAAAGAAAGAGAACTTATGAATATTCAAGAAGAAATTAAGAAACGTCGTACTTTTGCCATCATCTCCCACCCGGACGCGGGGAAAACAACCATCACCGAGCAGTTACTCTACTTTGGGGGCGAGATTCGTGAGGCTGGTACCGTAAAAGGAAAGAAAACAGGGACTTTTGCCAAGTCTGACTGGATGGATATCGAGAAGCAACGTGGGATTTCGGTGACTTCATCTGTTATGCAGTTTGACTACGATGGCAAACGCGTCAATATCCTCGACACACCAGGGCATGAGGACTTCTCAGAAGATACCTATCGTACCTTGATGGCGGTGGATGCTGCGGTCATGGTTGTGGACTCTGCCAAGGGTATCGAGGCCCAAACTAAGAAATTGTTTGAAGTTGTCAAACACCGTGGCATTCCCGTCTTTACCTTTATGAACAAGCTGGACCGTGACGGTCGTGAGCCACTGGACCTCTTGCAAGAATTGGAAGAAGTCTTAGGTATTGCGAGTTACCCGATGAACTGGCCAATCGGGATGGGGAAAGCCTTTGAAGGGCTTTATGACCTCTATAACCAACGCTTGGAGCTCTATAAGGGGGATGAGCGTTTTGCCAGTTTAGAAGATGGGGACAAGCTTTTTGGTAGCAATCCTTTCTACGAGCAAGTCAAGGATGACATTGAGCTTTTAAATGAAGCTGGGAATGAGTTTTCAGAGGAAGCTATCCTTGCTGGAGAATTGACGCCAGTTTTCTTCGGTTCAGCTTTGACAAACTTTGGTGTGCAGACCTTCCTTGAGACCTTCCTTAAGTTTGCTCCAGAACCACATGGTCACAAGAAAACAGATGGTGAAATTGTGGATCCTTACGATAAGGACTTCTCAGGATTTGTCTTTAAGATCCAAGCCAACATGGACCCTCGTCACCGTGACCGTATCGCCTTTGTCCGTATCGTATCAGGTGAATTTGAGCGTGGCATGAGTGTCAACCTGCCTCGTACTGGTAAGGGGGCTAAATTGTCTAATGTTACTCAGTTTATGGCAGAAAGTCGTGAGAATGTGACCAATGCCGTGGCAGGTGATATTATCGGTGTTTACGATACAGGTACTTATCAGGTTGGGGATACCTTAACAGTTGGAAAAAACAAGTTTGAATTTGAACCACTGCCAACTTTTACACCTGAAATTTTTATGAAAGTTTCTGCTAAGAATGTCATGAAGCAGAAATCCTTCCACAAGGGGATTGAGCAACTGGTGCAAGAAGGGGCTATTCAGCTTTATAAGAATTACCAAACAGGCGAGTATATGCTAGGCGCTGTAGGTCAACTCCAGTTTGAAGTCTTTAAACACCGCATGGAAGGCGAGTACAATGCAGAAGTGGTTATGAGCCCAATGGGTAAAAAGACCGTTCGTTGGATCAAGCCTGAGGACTTGGATGAACGGATGTCATCAAGCCGAAATATCTTGGCTAAAGACCGTTTTGACCAACCAGTCTTCCTCTTTGAAAATGACTTTGCCCTCCGCTGGTTTGCGGACAAGTATCCAGATGTAGAGTTGGAAGAGAAGATGTAACTCAGTACCAACAATTGGAACTAAAGTTCCTAATTGTTGGACGCTAGTCGCTATTTGGCGAACTAGCTAACTGCCTTACTAACTACGTTTGGCAAATGAAATCGATTTGCCAAACTCCGTGTCGTAGTTCAGTAAATATACTTGATTGTGTAACAATCTAAGTAACTAACGCCAAGTTTCTAAGGAACTTAGCTAGGCGCTCCACTAGTAAAGTTTTACGAATAGTATCGATTCGTAAAACTTTACGTCGTAACTGGTAGGAAGTAGTCTAGCTAACTGCCTCACTAACTGAGTTTTACAAATGGAATCGATTTGCCAAACTCCGTGTCGTAGTGTAACAATCGGTTTACCTAAATGCTTTACTAGGAAAAATCCACGAATGGTATCGATTCGTGGGCTTTTCTGTCGTAATAAATTGAAAATAGACGAGCTAACTAGAAAAAACATCCATAGAATGTCCATGATTATAAGCTAATCGTGGGCATTTTTGATAGGAGTTACAGAGGAGAATTGATTTGTTTAGAAGCAATTTTTTATGAAAATCTATTGTCACAAGACCTACCTCGATAGTATTTTTTGCATTACATTATGAATTTATCAATGAAACATGAATAGTCAAGTTTTTATATTTTGTTTATATAATATGTTGAAAATCCGAACGTTATATACTTTTTACAACTAAAATAAATTTAGCTATATATATTTTAAAAAGTTATTTGAGGCTTTTTATACCAAGCTATTAGATGCTGTTAGAGAACTTATAAATAGTTGGACATTTCAAAATATTTGAATGGTGATATTATATAAAAATATATCAAATTTCTTGACAAGCGTTTGCATTTAAAGTATAATTTGAGGGTATGATTAAATGGGCCAGAGTGCACTCTTTGGTATAGAATGAAAGGATAAAACATGTTTTTTAGACGTCAGAAAGGTGAATATAGAGAAACCGACCGTGTGACGAGATACAAGTTAATCAAATCAGGAAAACATTGGTTGCGAGCTTCAACCTCTCTTTTTGGTTTATTCAAGGTCTTACGGGGTGGTGTAGATACGACTCAAGTCATGACTGAAGTGGTAGAGGATAAAGTGAATCCTTCTATTACAGGTCTGGATATTATCAAGGGACTTGCCGCCACAGGAGCAGTTTTAGGTGGTAGTCTTGCTACTCAAACAAAAGTATTTGCAAATGAAACAGTAGCCGTGGAAAAAACACTGGAAAATCCAGACCTTTTAGTTACAAATGATACAGCAGTTTTGGGGACAACATCTCTAAGTAACTCGGAAAATTCTGCTAGCTTGTCTACTTCTATGAGTGAAAGCGCTTCGATTTCAGAATCAGCTTCTACTAGCAGTTCAGCTAGTACTTCAGCCAGCACTTCAGCAAGTGCTTCCGCTAGTACGTCAGTTAGTGCCTCAGCTAGCACATCATCTTCAGCTAGCGCTAGCGCTTCAGATTCCGCTAGTACGTCAACTAGTTTGAGTCAATCTGCTAGCCAAACAAGTAGCGTGTCAACATCAGTAGGAGCTTCCTCAGAAAAAACTGTATCTGAAGTTCAAGATGATAAGAAAGTATCGACTCAAAATGAATCAAAGGTTGCCAAAATTGATTCATCAATTTTGAAGCCTGCTGCTATTGAGTCAAATGTTGTTAAAACAAATTCAGATACAACAAGTTTAGTTGGTGCAACAGCTGCAACCTTGTCATCTGTAGAAACTTCTGTAAAGAAAAATGAAGAAAATCGTAAGAAGTTAACCAAGTTATCAGCCGAAATGGGTGAATACTTAGCGAAGGCTGCTGGTTTACCAAACACTGATTCTGCAATTACTAAGGTAAATGCAGCAGTGACAGCTATTGAAAAAGCTTTGGCAAATCCAACGAGTGACTGGACAGCGGTGGTGCAAAAAGCGACTCTAGCTCGTAATTCTATTGTCAATGCTGTTTTGAGAGCCAACTCAGGTGCGCGTGATGCCCGTAATGGTCAAGCCATGTTGCGTGATGCTTCCCTTCGTGCAAGTTGGGCTCCTTCTCAAAATGATAGCCGTATGACAGTAAGTAGTCCAGTTGCTACTTTTGATAAGGCTACTGGTATCGCGACGTACACCATGAATGTTCAGGCTAATAGTGCTTTGAGCAATGTGGGTGTTAAAATAAATGTCGGCCGAGGTGGTCATGTCCAAAGTGCAACATTTAATGACAATCAGATGACTCCAACCTTTACTCAGGGTTCTGAAATTGTTTATAATTACAGACATGGACAAAATAGAAACTTAAACGGTACGATTGTAGTCAAAGTTAAATACGATAACAATGTTCCGACTGCGACTGCAGATATGCAGGTTCAGGTTAGCTCGGCACCTATCGGACAAAATACTCAAGGGAATGCTTCTAGAGTTCAAACGGCAAGTGTTCCAACAGGGTATAATGAATCAAAACCGACGCCAAAACCTTCTGTAAGTAAATCAGGTCCAAATATTGAAATAAAAAAAGGTACTCATTTCGATGTCTATAATGATGATAGTATTGATCTCGAAGTTTCTATACTAAAAAATGGAACTAGAATTCATTCATATGGATCAAGAGGTGGAGACCCTATTCCTGGCGTTACTTATGATGGTCCTCTGATGGGACAAGCGATAAATAGACTGAATCCAAACTATAATCCTAATGATCCAAGAAATAAAAATCCATTTCTCAATCAGCCTCGGGAATATGAAAATATTGGCAGTCATATACATGGAACTGTAGGTAACGGTGATGCATCTGCTACAGTAGGAAAAACCTATACCTATCTTATTGGAGCAGTTGATTGGGGTAATAAATCATCTGAAGCAACTGTTACCTACACCATCAAAGGATTCAACGAGCGTCATGATGTTCAGAGTGGAGATGTTGTTCAAGTTAAGGATTTGGAGCATTTAACGCCGCAAGAAATTGGAGAAGTTTATAATAACTTCATTAATAATGCAACCAATAAACGTGATTTACTATCTAATCAAGATCTCGCTAAGACAGGAGTCCAGCCAAATGTGACTTCAGATGCAAATGGTACCGTTTTAACCTTCCCAGGTACTAGAGCGAAAATTGAAGTCTCAACAAATGGTACGATAACCGTTACCTATCGTGATGGTACCACAAGTACTATCAATGCTGCCTTGGAAAAATACGATCCAATTGCTAAAGTACCGAAAGTCTATACCTATATTGGAGAACAGGCGAGCGACTTGGGAGATGCGAGTAACTTTATCCAACGTGCTAACGGTAAAGCATTCCCAAATGGAACAAGAATTACTTGGAAACCAGGGTCAGAAATTAATACTGCTGAGACAGGGTCTAAACAAGCAGTTGCCCACATCGAATATCCTAATGGCGGAAGCGAAGATGTTACTGTAGATTATGAAGTTCTAGCGACAATTAAGCCTAAAGGTCCAGTAAATGATATTCAAGGAACACAACCTCATAAGGGAACAGTTTGGCATAATTATGTTGATAAAGAAGGAACTGCTGGATATCCAAGTGGTGCAAGCCAAGCTTGGAGTAAAAATGGTCAAGTAGTTTCTGGCTCACCTATCAATACAAATGAGGCAGGAAGCAATACCTACCAAGTGACCTTTACCTATCCGGTAGGTCGTATGGGGGAAAATGACACTAATAAACTAAGTAAAACTGTTGATGTTGTCCATGATGTCTATAAGTTTGAATCAAATCGTTCTTATGTCTTTACTCAAAATAAGACAGATGATCCAGCTTATAAACAAGCTGTAGCAAATCCGCAAAACGCGGTTACAAAAGTATCGGGAAGCCCAACTTTTAACGCGACAAACACTAATTACAACTGGGTAGGTGGTGCTCCGTCACTCACTGAGGTAGGAACCTTTACTAAGGAAGTAGAAGTAGAATTACCTGCAGATTCAACAGGTGTCAGAGTTAAACAAAAAGTCCCTGTTACTGTGAAAGTAAATCCACAAGCGCCTGAAATTGCATCTGATTCAGTTACTGAAAAAGGTGGTTTGCCAAATCGTTCGATTGTGGTAAATAACGTAACTCCAGGAGCTACAGTGACCTTGACTATTGCTGGTCAGACAATTCAAAAGCAAGCAACAGGAACAAGTGTGACATTTGGACCGTCTGATTTGAAACGGGTTACTGATGCCAATAATGGACTCTTACCTACAGGAAATGTAACGGTTAAACAAGAGAAGGTTGTTCGGGATCCAAACGGTAACAATGTAACTCTTCAATCTGCCACATCTTCTAAGACGATTACTAACGAAAATGTAGCTCCAAATCCTGAATTTGAAATCTATGTTAAGAATGGTGGTAAGTGGGAAAAACTTTCTCCGAAAAATAATGTCCGTCCTGGTACGAGTGGGTACGAAATTTTTGCCGGAGATGAAGTTAAAGTTGTCTTGAAAGGTTCAGATAATAGTGGCAAACTTAGAGACTTGAAACTTTATGATGGTGTTTCTGATAAAGATAGAATATTCCAAAAAGGATATTCTTCGAATGATGATGCGCCAGGGTTCAAGAATACACCAACGAATGCTCCTGCTACTTTGGAGTATACGGCGACTTATAATCCTAATCAGGAATATGCTGATAAAAATACATGGAATCTCGGGACCAAAGCTGTAGACTTGTCTAATAACGAAGCACGTACTCCGACAGTAGTTGTTGCTCAAGGTAAATTGAATGAAAGATTCCCTGGTAAGAAGCCGTCAGTAGTCTTTCAAGTTGAACATCCAAACGCTCTGAACCAGCGTGAGAAAGATAAGATCTTGGCTGCTGTGAAAACAGCAAATCCAGAGACTGCAAACCGTATTAGAAGTTATTCTATTGCAGAAAATGGAACGGTGACCATCACTTATAAAGATGGAACGGTAAATACGGTAACACCGGATATATCAGATTCAGATTACCGTGCATCAGTGTCAGCAAGCACAAGCGCGTCAGTATCAGCGTCAACCAGTGCCAGCCAAAGTGCTTCAACGAGTGCATCTAAGTCCGCATCGACCAGTGCAAGTCAAAGTGCTTCAACAAGTGCGTCTAAGTCTGCCTCAACAAGCGCAAGTCAAAGTGCTTCAACAAGTGCATCTAAGTCAGCGTCGACAAGTGCAAGCCAATCAGCAAGCACGTCAGCTAGCCAGTCAGCATCAACAAGCGCCAGTCAATCAGCAAGCACGTCAGCTAGCCAGTCAGCATCGACAAGTGCAAGTCAATCAGCAAGCACGTCAGCTAGCCAGTCAGCATCAACAAGCGCCAGTCAATCAGCAAGTACATCGGCATCAGAATCAGCGTCGACAAGTGCAAGTCAATCAGCAAGCACGTCAGCTAGCCAGTCAGCATCGACAAGTGCAAGTCAATCAGCAAGTACATCGGCATCAGAATCAGCGTCGACAAGTGCAAGTCAATCAGCAAGCACATCAGCGTCTGAATCAGCATCAACAAGTGCAAGTCAATCAGCAAGCACATCGGCATCTGAGTCAGCATCAACAAGTGCAAGTCAATCAGCAAGCACATCAGCATCTGAATCAGCGTCGACAAGTGCAAGTCAATCAGCAAGCACATCGGCATCTGAATCAGCATCAACAAGTGCATCAGAATCAGCAAGCACATCGGCTTCTGAATCAGCCTCAACAAGTGCTTCAGAATCAGCAAGCACAAGTGCATCAGAGTCAGCATCAACAAGCGCCTCTGAGTCAGCAAGTACAACAGCATCTGAATCAGCAAGCACATCGGCTTCTGAGTCAGCGTCAACAAGTGCATCAGAATCAGCAAGCACATCGGCTTCTGAATCAGCCTCAACAAGTGCATCAGAATCAGCAAGTACATCAGCTTCTGAATCAGCATCAACAAGTGCCTCTGAGTCAGCAAGTACATCGGCTTCTGAATCAGCCTCAACAAGTGCATCAGAATCAGCAAGCACATCAGCGTCAGAATCAGCGTCGACAAGTGCAAGTCAATCAGCAAGCACATCGGCATCTGAGTCAGCGTCAACAAGCGCGTCAGAATCAGCAAGCACAAGCGCATCTGAGTCAGCATCAACAAGTGCATCAGAATCAGCGTCAACAAGCGCGTCAGAATCAGCAAGCACGTCAGCTTCTGAATCAGCGTCAACAAGCGCATCTGAGTCAGCGTCAACAAGTGCATCAGAATCAGCAAGTACATCAGCTTCTGAATCAGCATCAACAAGCGCATCTGAGTCAGCATCAACAAGTGCGTCTGAGTCGGCAAGTACAAGCGCATCTGAGTCAGCATCAACAAGCGCGTCAGAATCAGCAAGCACATCGGCCTCTGAATCAGCAAGCACAAGCGCATCTGAGTCAGCATCAACAAGTGCATCAGAATCAGCGTCAACAAGCGCGTCAGAATCAGCAAGTACATCAGCTTCTGAATCAGCATCAACAAGCGCATCTGAGTCAGCGTCAACAAGTGCATCAGAATCAGCAAGTACATCAGCTTCTGAATCAGCATCAACAAGCGCATCTGAGTCAGCATCAACAAGTGCGTCTGAGTCAGCAAGCACAAGCGCATCAGAATCAGCGTCAACAAGCGCGTCTGAGTCAGCATCAACAAGTGCATCAGAATCAGCAAGCACAAGTGCTTCTGAGTCAGCATCAACAAGTGCCTCAGAATCAGCAAGCACAAGTGCGTCTGAGTCAGCATCAACAAGTGCCTCAGAATCAGCAAGCACATCAGCTTCTGAATCAGCGTCAACAAGTGCCTCTGAGTCAGCAAGTACATCGGCTTCTGAATCAGCATCAACAAGTGCCTCTGAGTCAGCAAGTACATCGGCTTCTGAATCAGCAAGCACAAGCGCCTCTGAGTCAGCATCGACAAGTGCGTCTGAATCAGCAAGCACATCGGCTTCTGAATCAGCGTCAACAAGCGCCTCTGAGTCAGCAAGCACATCAGCTTCTGAATCAGCGTCAACAAGTGCGTCAGAGTCAGCAAGTACATCAGCCTCAGAATCAGCATCAACAAGTGCGTCAGAGTCAGCAAGTACATCAGCATCTGAGTCAGCGTCAACAAGTGCGAGTCAATCAGCAAGCACATCGGCTTCTGAATCAGCAAGCACATCGGCTTCAGAATCAGCATCGACAAGCGCCTCTGAATCAGCAAGTACATCAGCATCAGAATCAGCGTCAACAAGCGCTTCTGAGTCAGCAAGCACATCAGCATCTGAATCAGCAAGCACAAGCGCATCAGAGTCAGCGTCAACAAGTGCCTCTGAGTCAGCGTCAACAAGCGCCTCTGAATCAGCATCAACAAGTGCGTCAGAGTCAGCAAGCACAAGCGCCTCAGAGTCAGCATCAACAAGTGCGTCAGAGTCAGCAAGCACATCAGCTTCTGAGTCAGCGTCAACAAGTGCATCAGAATCAGCAAGCACAAGTGCGTCAGAGTCAGCAAGCACATCGGCTTCTGAGTCAGCGTCAACAAGTGCATCAGAGTCAGCAAGTACATCAGCATCTGAGTCAGCGTCAACAAGTGCAAGTCAATCAGCAAGCACATCAGCTTCTGAGTCAGCGTCAACAAGTGCGAGTCAATCAGCAAGCACATCAGCTTCTGAGTCAGCATCAACAAGTGCTTCAGAATCAGCAAGCACATCGGCTTCAGAATCAGCGTCAACAAGCGCGTCAGAATCAGCAAGTACATCAGCGTCTGAGTCAGCGTCAACAAGTGCGTCAGAGTCAGCATCGACAAGTGCAAGTCAATCAGCAAGTACATCGGCCTCTGAATCAGCATCAACAAGTGCGTCAGAGTCAGCAAGTACATCGGCTTCAGAATCAGCAAGTACATCAGCATCTGAATCAGCATCAACAAGCGCCTCTGAGTCAGCAAGTACATCAGCATCTGAATCAGCGTCAACAAGTGCCTCTGAGTCAGCAAGTACATCGGCTTCTGAATCAGCGTCAACAAGCGCCTCAGAGTCAGCAAGTACATCGGCTTCAGAATCAGCCTCAACAAGTGCCTCTGAATCAGCAAGCACAAGCGCATCAGAATCAGCGTCAACAAGTGCGTCTGAGTCAGCATCAACAAGTGCATCAGAATCAGCGTCAACAAGTGCGTCTGAGTCAGCATCAACAAGTGCATCAGAATCAGCAAGTACATCAGCTTCTGAATCAGCGTCAACAAGTGCATCAGAATCAGCAAGTACATCAGCATCTGAGTCAGCGTCAACAAGTGCATCTGAATCAGCAAGCACATCAGCTTCTGAGTCAGCGTCAACAAGTGCGAGTCAATCAGCAA